>NZ_JAPFGX010000015.1:0-63648 GCF_059803575.1 Sphingomonas sp. URJC2 | reverse complement strand
TAACGCGGTGCTCGTCCATCCCCGCACTTCAACCACCGCCCCCGAGCCAAGCAAGGTGCCGTCAGAACACCGCTTACTCTGCTCCTTAATCAGCTAAAACTGCTCGCACATCCGGGTCTACTCACGGAGTTTGAATCAGATTGCGAACCTCACATCAATGGGGCCTGCCCGTGGGAGAGCAACGGCGCCCGTGTTCTACTGTATCATAAGCCTCGCCGCCTTTCGCTTTGGCCGACATGGGCGACGAGGAAATCAATAAAGGCGCGGATACGCACCGCGAGATGCTCATGGCCGATGTAAACGGCGTGCATCATCTCGACATCTCCGGCGTTGAAGGGTTCCAGCACCGGTACGAGACGGCCTTCCGCGATATCCTCGGCGACATGGAAATGGCCGAGACGGGCGAGGCCAACACCGGCGAGTGCCAACTGGCGCAGGATTACACCGTTGTTGCCATGGGCATTGCCGTTGACCGCGAGGCTGTACTGCTCCCCGCTTGCCGGGTCGCGGAAGGGCCACTCGTCAAGGCTCCGACGAAAATTGAAGCGCAGGCAGTTGTGCGCAGCGAGGTCGTGCGGTGTTGCCGGCGTGCCGAAGCGTTTGAGATAGTCGGGCGCAGCGATGATCACCCGGCGGGTTTCGAACAGCTTACGGGCCATGAGAGCGGAATCGCGCAATGGACCGGAACGCAAGGCGATGTCGGTGCGATCGTCGACGAGATCGACAACCGCATCGGTCAGCGACACGTCGAGTTCGACCTGAGGATAGCGCGCGAGGAAAGGCGGTACGAGCGGCAACAGGCAGCATTCGCCGAAGGCAACCGAAGCGCTGATCCGGAGCCGTCCGCGCGGCACGGCACCCGCTCCAGAGGCGATAAGTCGCTCGGCCTCGTCGATGTCGGCCAAAATCCGTCGTGCCCGTTCCAAATAGAGCTCGCCTTCGGCGGTTAGTTGCAGCATCCGGGTCGAGCGTGTGACGAGCGGCACGCCGAGCCGCTCCTCCATCCGCCCGACGAGTTTGCTGACCGCCGAGGGCGTCAGCCCGACCTTGCGGCCCGCCGAGGAGAAGTTGCCGGATTCGGCCACGGCAACAAATACGCCCATCTCACCAACGCGATAGTCCATGAGCCTTCTCGTGATATTGGCTTGTGGGCAGACGAGGACACCTGATCCCAGACTCTTAGCTGTTAGCCAATCGGCGGCAGCCGGACAGTCTACCCACCTTTGAATTCCGTTCATAGGTGTTGTGATCAAACTAGATATTTTTTCGCGGATTGGCCCGGTGCATCCTTGAGGCCCAACAACCGCCGACTTGGCTGTCAATCGCCTTCGGCTGTCTGTCCCAGTCGGGAAAGGATGCCTCATGCCCACTGCCTCACGGTTCCCGATGGCGCTGTTCGCGTTAACGCTCGCCGCCTACGCGATCGGGACCACGGAATTCGTCAGCGTCGGCCTGTTACCGATCATTGCAGACGATTTCTCGATTTCCCTACCAACCGCCGGCTTGATCGTCTCGATTTATGCGCTCGGCGTCACCTTCGGCGCGCCGATCCTGACCGCGCTTTCCGGCGGGATAGAGCGCAAGCCGCTGCTGATCGGGCTGATGCTTATGTTCATCGCCGGCAACAGCCTCGCCGGCGTCAGTTCAAGCTTCACGCTGCTGCTGGCTGGCCGGGTGCTCGCCGCCTTCGCGCATGGCGTGTTCTTCTCGGTCGGCTCGACTATAGCCGCTGATCTGGTGCCGGAGCACCGCCGTGCCTCGGCCATCGCTTTGATGTTTATGGGGCTGACGGTAGCCATCGTCACCGGTGTGCCGCTCGGCACTTATATTGGCCAGGTCTTTCACTGGCGCGCCACCTTCTGGGCGGTCGCTTTGCTCGGCGGCATCGCGCTCATCGGTATCATCGTCCTGCTGCCGGGCAAGATCGCTAAGGCCCCGCCCGCGACACTGCTCGAACAAATCCGCGTGCTCGGGTCGTCGCGGCTGCTTCTAGTGTTCGCTATGACTGCCCTCGGCTATGGTGGCACCTTTGTCAGTTTTACCTATCTGTCGCCGATCCTCGAGCGGATCACCGGCTTTGATCCCGGCTCGGTCAGCCTGATCCTGATCCTCTATGGCGCAGCCATCGCGGTCGGGAACATTTCTGGCGGGAAGATCGCCAACCGCAATCCAGTGAAAGCGCTGACAGGTCTGTTCTTGGCGCAGGCGCTGGTGCTCGTCGTCTTTGCGTTCACGGCGGTCCATCCCATCGCCACGCTAGTGACGCTCGCCGCACTCGGATTCTTGTCCTTCGCCAATGTGCCAGGCCTACAGCTTTATGTCGTGCAGCTTGCTAAGATGCATCGACCCAGCGCAGTGGACACGGCCTCAGCGCTTAACATCGCCGCCTTCAATCTCGGCATCGCTTCAGGCGCATGGATCGGTGGCGAAGTGGTGGCCGCGCCGCAGCTTGGCCTCGGCGCCACGCCCTGGGTCGGCGCAGTGATGGTCGCTGCGGCGGTTGTGCTCACCTTCTGGAGTGGCGTGCTCGACCGTCGCAATCACCCTGGCGCCGCTCGGTTCGAGTGAGGTGCCGTTTCATGGCCCAAATGAACGCCGCGCTGAGCCAGATCGCCCGGCGCGGCGAGATAACTTTGGCATTGAACTGGCCGTCGCCAATGACAGGTCGCCGAAGGGCGATGCCCGCCGCAAGGCTGCATTTGGCGAAAGCCGACCCATAGTCGAGCGATCGGGAACGACCGTCTCTGGGTCGGCAGCCGGCCCCCCTGTCTCTGATCGCGCATGAGTAAAACGCGGGGGTCAATCCGCAAAACCCGGCCTTCTCAAACCGCCCTTGCAGCCGATACTCAAGCCTTATCCCGCTGAGAGAGATTTCTCCGATACCGGCGACTGCCGTTGATTACCGCGCCAGAACGCAAGGTTATGTCGAAATCCCCGCTCTGGCGTGTTTCGGTGGTTGCGATCGCTGAGCGCCGCACAAGATACGAGCGATGGACGCGGACGAACCCGTGAGGTGTGAGCGCAGCTTCCAAATCCGCCATTGTCCGCCGCGCGAGCTGGCTGCCAAAGCTGCCGTGCAGCTCAACGTAATTTCCCGCAGAGCTGACCCAGTCGATCTCCCGCGGGTTCAACATTACGACCCGGCTGCCGTCGCGCACCTCGATCAGTGGCGCCTCAATGCCTGGCTGCAGCGGGATTACTGTCGGCCGAGCGACCAGCCGCGATGCCGCCGCAAACACCACAACGATCGAAACATATGTGATCAGGTCTTTGCGCGCCTCGAACAACAGCCGATTGGACCAAGGCTCGATAGGCGCATAGTTGTCACCAGCCAGCATGAAAGCGGCAATCCGCAGGCCTGCCATCAGCGCGGTATGCGCCAACGATGCTACGATGCAGCCGACTGCATGGCCCAGCGCCGTCAGCAATAGCGGGCGCGGTGCGAGCCGATTGGCGGTCAACAGGATAGCCGGCAGCAAAGCCAGCCAAGCGGCAAAGCTGGTACCTTCAAGCACCCACGCCTGCCACTGCGCAATCGGCCGGCCAAGTGCGCGCCGCTGGTCGATCAGACTTGCGGAATTGACCACCATGTAGAGCAATCCGAATCCGACATAGGCCAACGCCGTGATCGTGCGCGGATCGCGCAACCAGATCTGATTGCCCCCCTTACCGCTCATCCCCCTATCGCCACCGCTCGTCACAGCCTTCCCCGCCTTCCGCCCCGCCGGCTCCCCCATCCATCCCCCGTGCCGCGACACCACCGTCGTTGGCAGCACATATCGGTCAAAACTTAGATGCGATGGAGGTGCGACATGCAAGGAAGCGTTGCAGTGAACGCGCGCCAGTACGGACTCGATTGGCTCAGGATCAGCGCTTTTGCGCTGCTGATCCTCTATCATATCGGTATGTTCTTCGTGCCGTGGGGCTGGCACGTTAAATCCGCCACCCTCGTCGAATGGGCAATTTGGCCGATGATGGCGGTCAACCCTTGGCGTCTGTTACTTTTATTCGTGATTTCCGGCGTCGTATCGCGCGCACTGCTCGCAAAGCTTGGCACGCCACGCGCCTTTGCCGCCGGCCGGTCCGTACGGCTGTTGGTGCCTCTGCTTGCCGGAATGGTGGTCTTCGTCGCACCGCAGCCCTGGTTCGAGTTGCGCGACCAGGGCTCCTATGACGCGGGCTTCGCACATTTCTGGCTGCACGACTATTTCCGGTTTGGATCAAGCCTCGGCATCGTTCTGCCGACTTGGAACCACCTGTGGTTTGTTGCTTACCTTTGGGTCTATTCAATAATGCTGGCCGGGCTCGGCGCCCTGCCTGCGGGCACCCGCGCGAAACTTCAGCGCCGCTTCGACCGCCTGTTCTCGGGCTGGCGGGTCGTGGTGCTGCCAATCGTCTGGTTGGCGTTGGCTCGGCTTATATTGCTCCCGTTGTTCGGCGAGACTCATGCGCTACTCGATGATCCCTATGCTCATGCGATTTACGGTTTTGCCTTTTTTTTCGGTGTGGCACTGGCGCGGTCGGCAACCGCCTGGGAGCTGATAATCGCACAATGGCGCCGGCTGGGCAGCACGGCCGCTCTGGCCTGCGTCGCGATGTTCAGCGCGCATGAACTAAGCGACGGGACGCCAATGTGGGACATTGCGCGCTCGCTGGCGCGAGCCGTTCTGGCATGGAGTGCGATCCTTGGTCTGTTGGGCTTTGCCCAGACACACCTTCACCATGACAGTCGGGTGCGCCGCTATCTGACCGAGGCGATCTTTCCCTATTACATCGTGCACCAGACCATCATCATCGCGGCAGGCTTCTGGCTCAAGCAAGCCGGAGTTCCGGCGGAAATCGCCTTCGGCGTTATCTTGCTGATGACCGTATCCGGTTGCGCGCTGACCTACGAGGTCGCGCGCCGGATAAACTGGCTGCGACCCTTACTCGGCCTGAAGGCATCACATTCTACAGTGCAGCCCGGAAGGTGGTTCACCAATGTTCAGCCTAAATGACCGATGCATCGGCTAGGTCTCGTGGACAAAAGGTATCCACAAACTGATTGATGCGAGTGTGACGAAGCCGAGGTAGAAATCTGCGGTTTTGGCGTACCGGGTTGCAATCCGGCGCCGGTTCTTGAGCTTGTTAAAGAGCCGCTCGACGAGATTGCGCCAGCGGTATTTCATCCGATCGTGAGGGATCGGCATGCGGCGGTTCGCCTTTGACGGGATAACCGCTTCGACGTCGACGGCCGAGATCACCGCGCGAACGGCATCGGAGTCATAGCCCTTGTCGGCGAGGAGAGCTTCGATCCTGTCAGCCAGCATCGTGAACAGCGGGCCGAAGCCCTGCACGTCGTGCGCTTGGCCTGGGGTCAGGACGAAACAGAGAGGGCGGCCCTGTCCGTCGCACCTGGCGTGGAGCTTGGGGGTGAAGCCGCCTCGCGAACGGCCGAGCGCCTCGGCCGCTTGATCCCCTTTTTTGGGCCGACCGCACAATGGTGTGCCCGGACTACGGTGTTTTCGATCATGTCGGCCGAGCTGTCGCGCTGGACAAGCTCGGTAAGCGTCTCAAGCAGCGCCTCGAATACCCCGGTCTGCACCTAACGGCGATATCGTCGAAACACGCTGTTCCACTTCCCGTACTCGTCCGGAAGATGCCGCCACTGCGCGCCTGTCCGAGCCATCCAGAGCATGCCTTCGAAGTACCGCCGATTGTTGTCCGCGGGTCGGCAGCCACGCCCGCGCTCAGGAGGCAGCAGCAGCCCGATCAGCGCCCACTCCTCGTCCGGAACTCCGATCCGCTCGCCCAAAGCCGCCCCCAAAAGACAGCCGTGAATCAACCTCAGGGTCTCGCGTCAAGCTTTGTCCACGAAGCCTAGCGCAGTTTGAGCGCGCCGAAGTCGCGCGGGTCGGTAAGGCGTTCGCGGCGGAGCGCGGCCCTTCATTTCAGGCGACCGCACCAGGCGATCGGATCAGCGGCATCGCCATCCCGCGCGGCGGCATCGACTGGGCGGTCGTGCGGCCTCGGGCTCTAGGCAGATCGGAGCTTGCGCCCAATATGGGCGCATGATAAACGGAATGACCATGCGGATCATCGCGCGGCGCACCTTGCGCGACTTCGTTGAGAGCCGGGCCGGTCACAAGGATCAGCCGGCCTTGAAGGCGGCGCTCGACGCGTGGTTCGCGGAAGTAAGCAAGGCGAGCTGGACCAGCACCGCCGATGTGAAGCGTCTCTACGCGACCGCGAGCATCGTCAGCGCCGACCGGATCGTCTTCAACATCAGGGGCAACAACTACCGGCTGGTGGTCGCGGTCGATTTCGAGAAGGCGATCGTCTGGATAAAGTGGGTCGGCACGCACAGTGACTATGACCGGATCGACGTGAAGGAGGTGGAGCATGGCGGCTGAGCTGAAGCCCATCCGCAACGACGCGGATCACGAAGCGGCGATGGAGGAGGTCGCCCGGCTCTGGGGGGCGAAGAGCGGCACGCCGGATGGCGACCGGCTCGACGTGCTCGCGACGCTGATCGACGCCTACGAGGCCAAGCACCATGCGCTGGATGCGCCCGATCCGGTCGAGGCGATCAAGTTCCGGATGGAGCAGCAGGGCCTGACACGCCGCGACCTGGAGGGCGTGATCGGCACGCGAACCCGGATCGCGGAGGTCTTGAACCGGCGGCGCGGCCTGTCGATCGAGATGATCCGGCGCCTACACGACCGGCTCGGCATCCCCGCCGAGGTGCTGATCCGACCGTCGCGGAAAGCGGCGTGACCGACGCGGCGCACACTGGCGCGCGGCGTCGCGCACCATCTCACTGCAGCGACCCGACCGAGTGTCGCCGGCCTATGGGGGCAGCGCCACTCGACCTCTACGGTTATGCTACCCAGGCCGCGAAACGCGTCGCGAGACCGGCCCGAGCTGAACCAGAGCCGATCGCCGTCATAGACGACTGACCCAACGCCCTACCCATTACCGATGCCGAGGTTTGCATCATCGTAGCCCACTGCGGCGACGTGCTCGACGATCTGTTCGGACCGCTCCCCTAGCCAAGGACACAAATCATGACCGATGCGGTCTCTCACTTGGCGGAGGCCGCGTCGCCCGGCTCTGCTATCCGCGCTGCGCCCTATCTGCGCGTCTCGACGGGCCGCCAGGCCGAGAGCGACCTCTCCATTCCCGACCAGCGGCGGCAGGCTGAGAACTACGCCACCTCACGGGGTGGAACGTGGTGGCCGAGTAAGTCGAACCTGGCCAGCCCGCGTCTGATGGCCGCCGCCCTCAGTTCCAGAGCCAAAAGCCACCGCTACCGACAAAGGCTACGCGTTCGTGACGGTCATACAAGTTCCACCTTTTCAGGCTTTAGAACCTCAAAAAACCCCGGTGCGGTTGCGTCGCCAGGGTAATTTCCAGCCCGGTGCCTGCCGGAGAGGCACATTTGCGAGCCATCTTGTTTCGTTCTAGAATCGACCGCTGGGAGCCCAAAGGGAAGCACAAAATGAGGCTGAAGCAGGCGGGCTGGAGTGAGGAGCGCGCGCAGAAAGAGATCGCTGCCAATGCAAACCTGATAGGACTGACAGGTACATGGCACCCTGCCCAAGAACATGTTCAAGGCGGCGGTCGCGTCGACATTCTATTCACGGCGCCAGGAGCAACGGAGTGCGTGATAGTTGAGGTCCAGCGGAACAATGTCGACCGCGACCACCTCACTAAGGTCTTAGAGTATCTCGGCAGTGAAAGGGTTTCAAAACCCTCTCTCGACTGCAGAGGAGTTCTCGTTGCAGAAGACTTCGACGGCGCGCACGGACGGCTTGCAGAAGCGATTGCTCGGGTCGCACCGCTCCGTCTATTCAGAATGTCGATTCATAGGGACGGATCAGGTGACACGCTCAGACTAGCGGAGCATTATCCCCCAAATCAAGCCGCTGCCAAAGAAAATAATGACCGCGAGAGCTGGTGGCGATCAAGGCCTTGGTTCCCTGTCGCGGAAGTATTATTTCAGACGATTATTGAGATCGACCCGGAATGGTCGCCCAAGTTCAACAAGAGCTTTATCGGTGGAAAAAGGAATGGAGGCCACTTCAATTCCCTAGCGCTGCACGATCAGGGTATCGACGCATTTCGGCTTGAGTTGAAACTTGACCGGTCTGGTATGCTCGATCAACAGATCGAGCAGATGGGGTTCCCTATTGTATATCGAAACACAGGTAAACACAAAGAACAACGTCGCTGCCACTACTCCCTTGTCGTGAGTTCTCAGAGGAATCGCCATGACCTGAGTTCTCTCCATGGCCTGCTTATTGAGGCACACAAGCGCTGGCATCTCATAATCCGAAGAGGCGCAGGGACATAGGCCCAACATTGTGGCAAGCCCATGATGCATTAACGGATAACCTGCGCGAACACGGCTTGACGTGAAACTCCGAAGTCGATTTCCGGCTGTTTCTTGGAGTCAGCCATGGGAAGGCGGATTGGATTTCCGGAGGTTAAGGAGCCTCTCATCAGGCTTCTGCTGCCTCGTGAACAGGGGAAGTAGAACAGCGTCTTCTGAAGTTAAGAAAGCGCTGATTATCGCTCGCTGCCCCTACCCAGAGACCACGCTCAGGCTGCAATAGCGACCCGGTCAACTCCCATTCCATAGCCCACAAGCCTTCTTGTCCTATGACTTATCTTCAGAAGGCAGGCTCTACAAATAAGTCGGAGCGAGTGGCAATCAACTTTGTGCTCTTCGTCTGTATACTCCTCATAACCGTTGTGGAATTCCCATCAGTTCTATCACGCGCGCCTTGAAATACTCGGTCTCCTTCGAGATTTTTCCGCATACAAGCTTCAAGAGCTTGATGGCGGCAAATGTCGACCTGTCGCTCATAAGGGGTTCAATCGCGGCGACCAGCCCGCCGCGCTACCTCACGCACAGTTGCGTAGATATCATGCATCCGGAAGCGTTCACCGGTTTTCCGCACCCAGCCTTCGAATTCGGAGCGGGCGACGGCGATGGCGCTGCCGTACACGCGCGGGGCGGTCATAGCGCGGGAGATGACGTCGACGGTGCCGGCGCGCTCGCCATCGAGCATCACTGCGTACCGCTTGCCAGGGGTGAGTTCGAACCAGTCGATGCCGTCGAGCGCCCGCATCTGCTTGCCCAACGGCTCGTCTTCCGGCTCGATCTCGGCCTGCGGCTGAGTCGCGGGTGCAAGAAGAGGCACGGCCCCAGCCGCCGTCGGCGCAGGGGCCGGTGCGAGTTCGACCAGCTCTTCCTCGAGGTCCAGGTCGTCCGGTGACGGCTCGGTACGCGGACGCGCCGCATAGTCTGCAGCAGCCGTGGCGCGCCATTCCTCCAGCTTCTGAAGCAGTTTCGCGAGCTCACGGTCAGGGTTCGCAAACCAGTCGGTCGACCAGATGCGATGAATGCGCCAGCCCATATTCTCGAGCACCGTCTGGCGAATTCGGTCACGATCGCGAACGCTGAGGCCGCTGTGCCAACGCGCGCCGTCACACTCGACGCCGGCGATAAAGCCGAGAGGGTAATCGGGATGACGGACGCCAAGATCGATGCGGAAACCCTCGACACCCACCTGGCTCACCACCTGATAGCCGTGGGCGCGGAGCCTGTCGGCGACGAAAACTTCGAAGTCGCTGTCCGGAATGCCGTCGTCATCGCTGTCGACGGTCGCCCCGCCCATCGCATAGGTGAGGTAGGATTTGAGCGCGACGACCCCGCGGCTGGATGTTTCGGTGATCTTGATGTCACCGGGCCGGAGCGAGGTGAAGATACGCGTAGACAGCTTGGCGCGGGTGACCAGCACGTTCAGCCGCCGCCAGCCCACTTTCTGGTTCATCGGTCCGAAGCGCTGCATCACTACGCCGTCCTTGTTTGGCCCGTAAACGGTCGAGATCAGTATAATATCTCGTTCATCGCCCTGTACGTTTTCCAGGTTCTTGATAAAGAACTCGTCGATCCCACCGCTATGATACTCGATGTAATCACGAACGTCCCGTTGCTCGAGCAACAACCGATCGAATTCGGCACGGATGAGTTCGGCCTGCTTAATGTTCATTGTGGCGATGCCGAGCGAGCGGTTGGGGTAGGCGCGCATCAGGCGATAGGCTTCTTCGATGACGGCTTGCGCTTCCTGCTGATTGATCGATGCGTCGTATGTGCCGCCAACATAATGGCATTTGACCCCGAGCAGTTCGTCGTCCGTCGTCGGGCTCGGAAAGACGATCAGGTCGCGGTCATAGAATTCGCGGTTGGAATACTGGATCAGTCGCTCGTGCTGCGAACGATAATGCCAGCGCAGCCGCCGCTTGCGCCGAAGTCGCTGGTTAGCGAGGTCTAGGATGGACTCTGTGTCCTCGGTCACAGAGCTATCGTCGTCTGCTCCGTCTCCGTCGCTCAGACCCGCAGCAAAAAAGTCGCTCGGCGGAAGCTGGTTAGCATCACCGACGACCACGATCTGGCTGGCACGCAGGATCGCGCTAACAGCGAACTCGGGCCGCATCTGCGACGCCTCGTCGATCACCAGCAAATCGAAGGTGATGCTGTCTGGCCGGATGTACTGCGCTGCGGACGTGGGCGACATCATCCAGACCGGCTTCAGCGCCTGCAACGCCTTGGCGGCCCGGTAAGTGAGGTCTCGAAGAGAAGTGCGCGAGCGCTTGAGTCCGAGCTCGCGCTCGATCAGCGCTCCTTCAGTGAAGTCCCCTGCCCTGCCTTTGTCGTTCCCCCAAGGCGCTATGTCCCGAAGCCGCGCCGCTACGATCGCCTTCGCTTCGAGCTGCTGCAGTTCCTCATCGATGACGGCAAATGCGCGTCGCGCGCTTTCGAGGGAAAGGCCCCCGAGGCGCCCCAGCTCTTCACCCGAGCCACCAACATAGTCGCGGACAAGCGCCTGCACGACCAGCCACTCGTAAAGATCAGGCAGCAGCTCAGGCGCGACCTCGCCCGCGAGTGCGGCTTGAGCAAGCGGGTCGAGCCCGGCCTCGCGCACACTCGCCCGGTATTTGAGGAGATCTGCAACCGCGCGCACTCCATCCTGATCAGCCGCAAGTGTGGCGAGCGTGTCAGAGAGCTCAGCCCAGTTCGACTCTAACCAACTCGCGTCGAGGCCCGTCCGCGACCGGAGCGCTGCGCAGGCGTCCGACCATGCCGACGACGCTGACAAGGCACGCGGCGACAGCGCGATCAGTTCCCGTATCAGAGTGGCTGGGCCATCGGCACCGCGCGCTACAGCGGCTATCGGCAGCGGCCCGTTCTCGGCCGACAGCTTCGCAGAGCACTCTAGCGCCTGGGCAAGCAGGCTCAGATCCCTATCGATGGACCTTACCCATTCGAACCCGTCACCGCGGGTGATATCGGAAAAAACAGTCTCTGCGTCAGCAAGATCGCGCAGGCGAACCGCGAGATCAGCTCCGTCCCGGCGGATCATGCCATCTGCTTTGGCGCCGACTTCGCCGAGCGCTGCGTCCAGGCGCTCGGCCGCGACCCGCTTCGCCTCGATAGCGTGGGTGAGCGCCGGCCACGGCACGCTGCCCGTCCCGAGCGCCTCAGCGTTCGACAGCAGGTCGGCAGCAGCACGGGCAAGATCGGCGGCTCGCGTACGATCCGCCGCGTCGAGCTTCAGCCAGGCGTCGAGCACGTCGCCGGCGCGGCATTCCCGCAGACGCGCTTGCGCCTCCTGCAATGTGGTTGCGACTTCGAGCGCTGCGCCGAAAGCAGACCCGGCGCCAGTCCAGAGTAATGCGGGAAAGAGAGACTTGACCGTGCTTTCCTGACGGAAGGAAGCTTCACGCCGAATGTGGCGTGCGGCGTGGCGCAGCGTCTCGACTGCGGTTGCGCGCTCCTGCTCTGCCCGTACCCAGCGCTTTAGACGGCGATCGGCTGCCTTGACATCGCCATTGAACAGCCGTGCGAAGAAGCCGGCCTGCTCGACAGTGTCCGCCGTTGCGCCCAGTTCGCCGGGATCGACTGCTAGCGCTTCGGGACTGAGCACAGCCTCAAGCGTCTCGCGCTCAGCACAGATGCTTTCGGCCAAAGCCGCCTCGCGTTCCAGCGCGGCACGTACCATCGGGTCAAGCATCGCCGGCGCGGCGAGCGCGGCCGGGATCGGCGACAAGCGACCAAGAGCACCAATCACCTCAGCGGCAACCCGGGCGCTCTTAGTGCTGAGCGTTTCGGGGATGGAGACCAATCGCGCGAGCATCGCCAGATCGTCGCCTGTCGAAAGCAGTGCGGCTTCCGTCTCGCGCAAAGCAGCGAGCTGCTCCCCGGCTTGCGCGACCGAATCGGGGGTTTCGGCCGCCCATAGGGCCTCGGCAAGCTCGTCTACCTGCGCTGGTTGGACCCCGGCCGGAGCAAGAAGATCCTGATCAAGCTGCTGCCGTAGCGTCTGCCATCTGACAGCGGCATCGAGCAGCGCCCGGGCGGCTGCCGGGTAGCATAGCGCAGATCTCAGAGCGGCGTCGTCAACCGTATCTGGCATGCTGAGCGCGACGAGCTGACCCACGGCACCGGCCAGGTCGCCCCCTGGCGGCGGCAGCAACATTCCGAGTTCGGCCAGCCGACGATCAATCGCGACAAGCTCGGCTGCGGCGGCCTCAACCGCGCGTGCGGCAGCAAGCTCGCTGCGCTGGTCGAAAGGATCGAGCCGTTCAGCGCCTTCCCAGCGCGTCCCGCTGCCGTCGCTGCGCAGCGCAATCAGTGCGCGCCCGAAATCCTCGAGCGCACTGCGCCGCTCTTTCAATATCGTCGCTTCGAGTTCGGACACCTTGTCTGGCGTCCAGCGATTGGCGATGGCCTCGACGCTCGCGGGCAGCGACTTGCGCAGCAGGATTTCACGCCAAGCGAGCTGATAGGCACTACGTCCCAGCCGACCGAGCGGCTCTGCGATCAGCGCCAAGTACCGCCGGATCAGGTCGCGCTTGCGAGCGAGCTCGGCGCGCGCTTCTTCGAGGCGTGTTCGATCGACGGACGGCTTTGCGTCGAAACGCTCGCGCAGACCCGCGTAGACGGTGTCGCGCTTGGCCGTGTCGCCGTGCAGCTCAAGGAGCAGCGGGCCAAACCCGGCCTTGCGCAGGCGGCTGGCGACCACGGAAAGCGCGGCCTGCTTCTCGGCGACGAAGAGCACTCGCTTGCCGTCCCGCAGAGCCGTCGCGATCATGTTGGTGATCGTCTGCGACTTGCCGGTTCCCGGCGGCCCTTCGATGGCAAGCGACTTGCCCGCTGCGACATCAATAAGCGCGGCATGTTGCGAGGCGTCCGCTGGCTGGATGAGCGGTGGCGCCGTGCTTGCGAGCGGCTCGGCGTCGATATCTGGCGCCTCGAGTGGCGTTGGGTCCTCGGCGAAGGAGCGCGCGCTGAGAAGGCCGGGCAGCAGCGCATGGTTGGCGAAGGCGCCATCGCTCCAGATGGCCGGATCAAGGTCCTTCCACAGCACCATGCGCGGAAACGGCAGGACTGCGATTGTCGCGAACCGCCTGAGGGTCAGCCGCCGCCCTTGATCGAGGACAGCCTTCAGCCGGATGAAGTAGGACTCGGGCGTTTCGTCCTCGCGAAGCGCCGGCGTCTCCAGCCCCCAATGCTGCCGCATCTTCTCCTGGAGCGCGACATTCACCTCCAGACCTTCATCGCCTGCGACCAGCGCATATTCGTAGCGGCTGCGTACGACCTTCTGTTCGAGCCGAACCGGCAGGATCAGGACGGGTGCGTGATGCTGTATGTCAGACTCGTCGTCCTCGTACCATTGGACGAAACCCAAGCAGAGGAAGAGTGTGTGTAACCCAGTCTCCCGTTCGTGCGTCCGATACTTTTCGTAAATTCCTTTCAGCCGCTTTTCGAGCTCCTTGGCGGTCAGGAGGACACGGATTCGATCGTCTTCGTGATGATCTTCGACATCGTCGCCGTCCGAACTGCGCAAGTCGAAGGAGGGATCGAAACCATGCGCGGCCGCGAGCGCCTTCACATCGAGCGACTTGCCATAATCGAGCTTGGGGAGGCCCAGCTGCTGCCGGACCGTATGGCGCAACGCGCGCTCGGCCGTCTGCCAGGCACGCATATCCGATTCATCCTCGCCCAGCTGTTCAGTCGCTTTGAGAAACACGGGGTCAGTGAGCCTCGCGCGCTCATAGGCGATACGGAACTCAGGCGTAAGTTCGTCCTTCGGCGTTACTTCCTCGTCAGGCAGCGGCTCGAAACCGAGCGGGCTCTCGCCCAGCGCCTCCAGCAGCAGGTCAGGGCGCTCGTCGACAATGCGGATATGGTTGGTGGAGCGGCCACCATGCTTGAAGGCGATCAGCGGGTTGCGCTTGCCGAGATCGATGAGCCGGGTGCGCAGCGCAGCGACTTCCGCTTCGGTGCGGCGCTGCTCTTCGGCCATGGGCTTCGGCTCCGTTGAAGTTGGCCGCGGCTCTGGCGTCGCGGCGGACATTTTTAGGGCGGTCGGAAGCCCAGACTTGTCGGGCAAGTTAATGGCGCTCGGCGCACGCGACCCCCTAGCCCGTGCGCCTGCGGCTTTCGGCTTGGCCTTGACCGCAGCGGGTTTAACGGCTCCAGCTTGCAGGAGTTTTTCGACCTTCTTCGCGAGGGCTTTCGCGGAAGGCGTGTTCCGGTGACGGAGCTCTGACATGACGAGCCGTAGCTCAGCAGAGTTAGCCGAGTTCCGTTCGACAATTAACTTCAGATCATCGGTCGTCTTGTGAAAGAGCGGCCGAGGCATTCTCATCCCCCTTGGCGCATGGGCGTCACAGCCCGAACTGAGGCTTGATTACCAAGTCCGGTTCCGCTTCGCGAGACCCTAAAGTGCTGTTCCTGCTGCGTTATCAGGTGAACCGCCTCCGGGTTTGGCGGAGGCTGGTTGATTTGGATTGCGCGGTGCGGCTCTGGATGGGCGACTGGGCGGGCAGATCTGTTGCCTGCTGCCGCCTAGACAAAAATGGCGATCGCCTCAGTGGCCGCGTTTTGTCCCCATTCGTTCATTGACGAATAAGGCTTGTTCCCGACCGTGACGGCCCAGTGAGTACCGTCCGGCTCGCCCGCGGCCGTACCGATCACAACCGTCAGGACCGCGGACCCCGCTCGCTCGATCGCCCTATCAATAGCGCCACGCACCTCGCCATTGGCTGCGTAGGAGTTAACCGCGAGCCACACGATCTCGAGCCCTAGCGTTGTCTGCAACGCATCCGCGGCATCCGGGCCGCAGAGTTCCTGATAGGCATACATGCGGCCGCCAATCTGCAGCGCCCGGTCGCTGCGGCTGGCGGGCTCAAAACCACGCGCGCCCTCGATCGCTTGGAGCTGCTCATCAAGCCTGTCCGCCTTGAGCCCAAAGACGATGGTCTGCCGATCCTCGAGCAGCAGGCAGACCAAGAGATCGCCGGGCTCGGGCTGCGGGATATGCGTCATTCTATTTACTTAACCCTTTGTTTTCTTGGTCTGCGCCCACTGGCAACCCACCCTAGATAGAGGGACCATCTGTGACTGGCCCCCACTGAGTGGTCCGTCTTGATTGTTAGTGCATGGGAGCGCTTTCCGCCAGTGTCGGCCGCAGGTGGAGCGAAGCGGGACGGAGGGCGGCACTGGCGGAGTGGCTGCTTCCGGGGCCGGCGGGCGATAGCCCAGGCTGCTGTGCGGGCGGATGGTGTTGTAGTGCCGGTGCCAGGCCTCGATCAGCACCTTGGCCTCGGCCAGCGTATAGAAGATCTCGCCGTCCAGCAGCTCGTCGCGCAATGAGCCGTTGAACGATTCACAATATCCGTTCTCCCATGGGCTGCCGGGGGTGATGTAGAGCGTCTTCACACCGATCCTGCCCAGCCATTGTTGCACCGCCTTCGCAATGAACTCGGGGCCATTGTCTGAACGGATATGTGCTGGCGGGCCGCGGTTCACGAACAGGTCGGCCAGTGCCGCCAGCACGTCCTGGCTCCGCAAGCGGCGGGCCACAGGCAGTGCCAGACACTCCCGGCTCGCTTCGTCGATGATCGACAGGATGCGGAACTTGCGGCCATCATGCGTCCGCCCTTCCACGAAGTCGTACGACCAGACATGGCCCGGATACGCAGGCCGCAGCCGGATGCACGAGCCATCGTTCAGCCAGAGCCGGCCGCGCTTCGGCTGCTTCTGGGGCACCTTCCAGCCCCTCCTTGCGCCAGATGCGCTCCACGCGCTTGCGGTTCACCTGCCAACCCGCATCGCGCAGCAGCGCCGTCACGCGCCGATAGCCATAGCGTCCATACTGCCGTGCAAGCGCGATGATGTCCGCCGTCAACGCCGCCTCGTCATCCGCCCCGCGTGGCTCTTTGCGCTGTGTTGACCGATGCTGCCCGAGCACCCGGCACACCCGCCGCTCGGACTCGGGCAGGATCGCCCGGATGTGATTGATGCAACGGCGCCGGCGCGCGGGGCTCAATAGTTTCCCCGGGCAGCCTCCTGCAGGATCAGCTTGTCCAGCGTCAGATCCGATACCGCCCGGCGAAGCCGGGCATTTTCCCGCTCCAGTTCCTTGAGCCGCTGCGCCTGGTCGACCTTCAGGCCGCCATACTCCTTGCGCCACCGATAGTAGGTCTGCTCCGTGACCCAGATCCGCCGACAGGCATCGGGCACAGTGCCGCCTTGCGCCAGCACGATCTCCGCCTCCCGCAGCTTCCCAATAATCTCCTCAGGCTTGTGCCTCCTGCCGGCCATCCAAACACTCCTTCCTGGTCCAGACTAAGATAGTCGATGGACCACCCAGAAGGGGGCAGATCACTACGACGTTTCGATCCACGCCCCCGCGCGGAGGGCGACGGGCAACGCGGCGGTTCGTTTAGGCACCACTGACAAGGTTTCGATCCACGCCCCCGCGCGGAGGGCGACGCGCGTGCCCGGCGTCCTGTCTCCCGCGCAGATCGTTTCGATCCACGCCCCCGCGCGGAGGGCGACTGGGGATCCTGATCAGTCCCGTAATATTTGAGCAGGTTTCGATCCACGCCCCCGCGCGGAGGGCGACCTGGGCTTCGCTGGTCGTGCCGGTGCCGGACTTGTTTCGATCCACGCCCCCGCGCGGAGGGCGACACCCCAGTCAGTTCGTGATCCGCGACGGACACGGGTTTCGATCCACGCCCCCGCGCGGAGGGCGACCACCGCGCGGAGGCGTTTACACGACGACGATCCAGTTTCGATCCACGCCCCCGCGCGGAGGGCGACCCAAGGGGCTGCGCGACGACCCGGATCAGCGCGAGTTTCGATCCACGCCCCCGCGCGGAGGGCGACAGTCGCAAACCAGCGTGTCGCCATCGCGCTTGATGTTTCGATCCACGCCCCCGCGCGGAGGGCGACCGCCCAATCCAACACCGAGGAGACCCGACATGTCTGTTTCGATCCACGCCCCCGCGCGGAGGGCGACCGCTCCAGCTCGCCGGCTGAGCGCGGTTGGAGCGGTTTCGATCCACGCCCCCGCGCGGAGGGCGACGATGGCAAACCTACGAGTGCACCAAGACCGCCGCTGTTTCGATCCACGCCCCCGCGCGGAGGGCGACGCTCGAGGCTGTGCGCTATACCCGTAGACAGCGCGTTTCGATCCACGCCCCCGCGCGGAGGGCGACGCGCGGACCTCAAGCTGCGGGTCGACGCTCTCGCGGTTTCGATCCACGCCCCCGCGCGGAGGGCGACCGGCACGACCGGCGGCGGCAACGTGCAGGCCGAACTGTTTCGATCCACGCCCCCGCGCGGAGGGCGACCGCAGGCGAGCATCACCGCAACCGCAACGAATGTGTTTCGATCCACGCCCCCGCGCGGAGGGCGACCAATGTCCTGCTCGATGATCTCGGCAGCGCGCGTGTTTCGATCCACGCCCCCGCGCGGAGGGCGACCCGATAGGTCAGGCTGTAGATGCCGTCCGCCGCGTGTTTCGATCCACGCCCCCGCGCGGAGGGCGACTCTCAGCGCGGCGGTGGCGGCAAACAACGTCCTGTTTCGATCCACGCCCCCGCGCGGAGGGCGACGTCGGCGCGCTTGTGCAGCCGGTGCGTGCGGCGAAGTTTCGATCCACGCCCCCGCGCGGAGGGCGACCATAGCGCTCATACTCGCCGACGATCACGCCCTCGTTTCGATCCACGCCCCCGCGCGGAGGGCGACGGCCGTGGCCACCATCAGTTCCTTATCCACCTGCGGTTTCGATCCACGCCCCCGCGCGGAGGGCGACGGCACCCGTCCCAGCGATCATTGATCCGCGCGTCGTTTCGATCCACGCCCCCGCGCGGAGGGCGACCGACAGAACGTCGGTAGGAAAAACCGCGATTGTCGGTTTCGATCCACGCCCCCGCGCGGAGGGCGACCGACTGGCCGGCGGCGCGGCTGATGATCTTGGCATGTTTCGATCCACGCCCCCGCGCGGAGGGCGACGCGGCCTGATCCGCGCTGATCTGCGCCACAGGCGTGTTTCGATCCACGCCCCCGCGCGGAGGGCGACAGCCGGGGATTATCGTCAAGTCGGTCACCTTGAAGTTTCGATCCACGCCCCCGCGCGGAGGGCGACCTGCGCGCCTTCAGCGGTCCGGGGGCGACCGGTGTCGTTTCGATCCACGCCCCCGCGCGGAGGGCGACGCGGCCATGCCGTTAACGAGCAGGGTGATTGTAGGTTTCGATCCACGCCCCCGCGCGGAGGGCGACTGTAGCGCCCGCGCGAGAAGTCGTTGCGGATCAGGTTTCGATCCACGCCCCCGCGCGGAGGGCGACAGCAGATCGTGACCTCGCCGCCCATCGGGTGCGAGTTTCGATCCACGCCCCCGCGCGGAGGGCGACCGCTGCGCATCCGGGGCGCATTCGATCTCAGCCGTGTTTCGATCCACGCCCCCGCGCGGAGGGCGACGCCAACGATACGCCCAAAACCGCAGAAAACTGCGGGTTTCGATCCACGCCCCCGCGCGGAGGGCGACGTCATTTGGGTAGAGTTTGGCGAATTTGTGGACGAGTTTCGATCCACGCCCCCGCGCGGAGGGCGACTTTTACTGCGACAACGCGACCGCGCTTGCTGACATGTTTCGATCCACGCCCCCGCGCGGAGGGCGACACCTGATCGCCGGGCCGCGCGTGATCCGCATCACGTTTCGATCCACGCCCCCGCGCGGAGGGCGACCCTTCTGCCGACGCGGCCTCGTAGACGCGCTGGTGTTTCGATCCACGCCCCCGCGCGGAGGGCGACGCTGGCGGCGGCGCGCAGCACGGCGGAATATGCCGCGTTTCGATCCACGCCCCCGCGCGGAGGGCGACACGAGCAGACCGAGGATGTCGAGACGACGCACATGTTTCGATCCACGCCCCCGCGCGGAGGGCGACCGGTCGATCTGACGCTGGAAACGGCCGCGCTTCAGGTTTCGATCCACGCCCCCGCGCGGAGGGCGACGCGGCGAAGCTCGGGCGGCGCTGGACCTATGACAGTTTCGATCCACGCCCCCGCGCGGAGGGCGACATCTCGAAGCCGGGGGTTCGATCTACACGCTGCAGTTTCGATCCACGCCCCCGCGCGGAGGGCGACGGTTGTCGCGCTTGGCATAGTCCTCGGAATAGCTGGTTTCGATCCACGCCCCCGCGCGGAGGGCGACTCGCTTGGCCCGACGGAGATCGCGGCGCGCAGCAAGTTTCGATCCACGCCCCCGCGCGGAGGGCGACCTCCTCTCTGACGGAGACACCGCTGGCTGCCGGGATGGTTTCGATCCACGCCCCCGCGCGGAGGGCGACGATGGCGACCTGGCGATCCAGCTGGGCCGAGGCGGTGTTTCGATCCACGCCCCCGCGCGGAGGGCGACGCTCGCGAGGTTCAGAAAAGCATACGCGACTCGGTGTTTCGATCCACGCCCCCGCGCGGAGGGCGACATGGCGACCTGGCGCAGCACCTGGGCCGAGGCGGTGTTTCGATCCACGCCCCCGCGCGGAGGGCGACGGTCGGTCACGCTAAACCCGCGCGCGCCCTGACCGCGTTTCGATCCACGCCCCCGCGCGGAGGGCGACCCGCGAGAGGCATGGCCGGCAGATGCGGTATCGCATGTTTCGATCCACGCCCCCGCGCGGAGGGCGACTTCGGCAGCGCAGGCCCGCGACAATGCGTTTGAGGTTTCGATCCACGCCCCCGCGCGGAGGGCGACCGCCACCTTGGGGCGATGCCCCATCCGGCGCAGGTGTTTCGATCCACGCCCCCGCGCGGAGGGCGACATACGCGCGCGCGCGTTCTTCTCGCGCGCGCGCGAGTTTCGATCCACGCCCCCGCGCGGAGGGCGACCATGCGCCACCTCGACGGCGACCAACTGGCCGCGTTTCGATCCACGCCCCCGCGCGGAGGGCGACCGCTGTCCGCCTGCATCTCGCTGCTCGCCGCGATGTTTCGATCCACGCCCCCGCGCGGAGGGCGACGTCACGCCGCGCGTCTTGGACCCGGCGAGCACCCGGTTTCGATCCACGCCCCCGCGCGGAGGGCGACGCCGCTTTACCTTGGCCGAGCGGATCGCGATCCGGGTTTCGATCCACGCCCCCGCGCGGAGGGCGACGACCGTGCCGCGTCCGCGCTCGCTCAGCCCAACGGTTTCGATCCACGCCCCCGCGCGGAGGGCGACCGGATGAGGTGTGTGACCATTTCGGAGAGATCGCGGTTTCGATCCACGCCCCCGCGCGGAGGGCGACGGGCTGGCAGGTGGCGCGCTGGGGTCCGGGCTGACGTTTCGATCCACGCCCCCGCGCGGAGGGCGACTGCTCACCGGCACGGCCAGACGGGTCATGTCGGTGTTTCGATCCACGCCCCCGCGCGGAGGGCGACCACCTGATCGCCGGGCGAGACGCCGGAGAAACGGTTTCGATCCACGCCCCCGCGCGGAGGGCGACCGAACGGCACAAAGCGCGTGATGCCGCGCATGAGTTTCGATCCACGCCCCCGCGCGGAGGGCGACCTGCGCGACCTGCAAGTCGTTGTCGGCCCCGGCCCCGTTTCGATCCACGCCCCCGCGCGGAGGGCGACGGACAGGTGGTAGATGGCCATGCGGCCATTCTACCAGTTTCGATCCACGCCCCCGCGCGGAGGGCGACGCGCAGGCGTCCATCACCGCAACCGCAACGAATGTGTTTCGATCCACGCCCCCGCGCGGAGGGCGACCTCACCCAGATGTTGCGCGGGCAGCCGCTCGACCCGTTTCGATCCACGCCCCCGCGCGGAGGGCGACCCGGAGCGCAGAACCGCACCGTCGCGTCGGTGCTGTTTCGATCCACGCCCCCGCGCGGAGGGCGACCGGGCCTGTTCGGTGCGAACGGCGGCGACAGCGTGTTTCGATCCACGCCCCCGCGCGGAGGGCGACGACTGGCCGGCGGCGCGGCTGATGATCTTGGCGTGTTTCGATCCACGCCCCCGCGCGGAGGGCGACGTGATCGCGGCAAGCTGCCCGGCCTGCGTGTAGACGTTTCGATCCACGCCCCCGCGCGGAGGGCGACTGGCGCTGGGCGTCGTCGAGCCGAACGACCAAGAGTTTCGATCCACGCCCCCGCGCGGAGGGCGACAGCTGTAGAGCTAATACAATGAGAATGAGCAGTAAATCATCGCTGCCGCGCGAACTGCGGGGGTCATGCGCGCGGGCGGGCGCGGTCTGGGGCGATGCCCTTTCGATCCCTTTGATCTGTCGGGGATTGCCTGTTGCGCGAACCGCACGGACATGATCGGACAGCTTTGGGTTCGCGCACTCCGCCTCGCCGTCCCTTAAAGCAGCAGGGGGCCGGCCAGGTCCAGCACCGGCTTGGCCCCGATATGTTCGACACGCCGCCTGCCATCGGCGCCCAGACGGTAAAAGCGCAAGGAGTCCTTTGCGGCGTCGATTTCCTTAATCAGGGCCGCGCGCAGCGCCGCCCATTGCGCCGGATCCACATCGCATTCGAACACGGAGTTCTGCACCCGCTGCCCAAGGTCGAGGCACGCCTTTGCCACGCGTCGCAACCGTTTCCGACCTGCGGCATCTTCCGTGTTCACATCATATGTCACCAGCATCAACATGGCATCACTTCCAAAAAAAGGGCGGATAGCCATCAAGGTCGCCGCGCAGATGCCGCGCCAGCAACTGGGCCTGAACATGTGGGACGAGGCCGATCGGCATTGTTTCGCCGAGAAACGGGTGCCGCAATTCGCGCTTCTTGCGTTCCTGCCACGCGACCAGCACCGTCTTGCGACCGTCGTCGGTCAGCGCCACCGCACCCCCTTCGTCCACCACGAAATCGCGCGGCTTCAGCTGCCCGCGGTTGATCAGCGTCAGCGCCAAACGGTCGGCGAGCACCGGACGAAGCTCCTCCATCAGGTCGAGCGCCAGGCTGGCACGGCCGGGTCGATCAGCATGAAAAAATCCCAGTTGCGGATCGAATCCCACGCCCTCCAGCGCGGACCGGCAATCATGGCCGAGCATGGCGTAAAGAAAGCTGAGCAGCGCGTTCACGCGGTCGAGCGGTGGCCGGCGCGAGCGGCCACCGAAGCAGAAATCCGGCCGTTCCCCCTGCAACATCGCATCGAACGCGCCGAAATAGATCTGCGCCGCTTCTCCCTCATGCCCCCGCAATGTGTCGATATCTTCCGCTTGCGCGGCCCGCCGCGCGACATGGCCCAACCGTGCCTCGGCGGCGGTAAGCGCGGCATGCGGGACAGCAGCGAGCCGGTCGCCATGATCGCGCAACGCGCGCCGCAGAACGGTGCGCTGGTTGGCGGCCTTGGCGGTGACGATACCCCGCACGATCGGCACCGCGCGCGCCGGATCGTCGGCGACGCGGTGCTGGGTCCGGCGCAGCAGCACATTGCCGGTGCGCGGCCCCTCCACCCGGGCAAGAAACTTGCCATTGGGGGTGAGAAAGGAGAGCGTAATCCCCGCCTCCGCACAGGCGGCCATCAGCGCTGGCGAGGCACCGGGCCGACCAAAGCACACCACCCCCTCCAGCAGATGCATCGGCACACGCCCGCGTTCGGCACCCTCCACCTCAACCACGATGTTCGCGCCGTCCTTGCGCAGCCAGGCATCCTCGGTGGTGACGTAAATGGTGTTGAGGTGACGCCGCATCGGTCAAGCATCCTGCCCGGAATCGTCGTCCCCAAGCATGCGCAGCAGCCAGCGCTGGACGGCGGGCGGACGCTCCAGCCGCCGGGGCTGACAGGTGTCCGCCAGCGAGCAGCGGCGGCAACCGGGTTTTGCCTGGGGCGGCGGGGTATGGGCGGCCACAAGCATCGCGCGCGTTTCGGCGGCGATCGCGGTGGTCAGTGCGCGCAAATCGGCATCAAAGGCGATCCGGCTACGCTTTTTCGTCTGGGCATAGAACAGCGCGCCTTCGGGCACGGTGCAGCCGAACATCTCCTCCAGGCACAGCGCCTGGGCGCAGAGCTGCACCTCATCGGCGCGGTGCGCCTTGGGGCGGCCGCGCTTATACTCGACCGGATAGGGCACGCCGCGCACGAACTCGACCGCATCGGCCTTGCCCGCCAGGCCATGTTCGAACGAGCGGAGGACCAGCCCGCGCACCGTGCGGACGTCGGCGCGGCGGTCCGGCCGGCCGCCATCCACCCGCGCGTGGAGGATGCGCCCCTCGGCGGTGGCGCCGTCCTCCGCCCAGATCCGCTCGACATGGATCAGCGCGCACTGGCGCGGGCAGAACAGATAATGCTGCAA
This sequence comes from Sphingomonas sp. URJC2, assembly GCF_059803575.1. Classification (NCBI taxonomy): domain Bacteria; kingdom Pseudomonadati; phylum Pseudomonadota; class Alphaproteobacteria; order Sphingomonadales; family Sphingomonadaceae; genus Sphingomonas; species Sphingomonas sp. URJC2. Next base: position 40,020 of record NZ_JAPFGX010000015.1, on the reverse strand, counting down.
CGCCGACACCGGCACCAGCGCGTCTTCAGCAGCAGGGTCCGGGGGCGGCGCACGCATCACTGTGCGTCAATATTCGATGATCTCGACGCCCGCCGGCGATCCCTCGCGGTCGATGGTGACCTTATAGTCTTCCCATTTGCGTGCAGGCGGCCAGTTGTCGGTGGCGGGACTGCCGATTTCCTGGACCGAGCCTTCATGGACCCGCCAGGTCTTCACGCGGTCGAACAGGCTGTGCGCCTGGGCATTGCCGAGCGCGCTCTGGTGGCGGAAAACAATTAGCTTGCGGCTCGCCATCTCGCCGCGCGCGGCCGAGCGGTCATGGTCGAACATCTGGCCCAGCGCCTGCCACAACAGGTCGAGGTCGGCTTCCGAAAAGCCGGTGCCCTTGGTCGGGTGGCTGGCAAGCGGCGCGGAGACGAAGCCATGAACGCGGTACAGGCCGTAGGGCACGATGTGCTTGCGGCCCATGGTGCGGCCGCCCTTTTCCTCGGCATCCTTCTCGGTCGTCGCGGCCATGCGGGTGATCGAGATTTCCAGCGGCAGGATCCGCTCCACCGACTTGGCAAAGCCGAACTGCACCGGACCGCGCACCTGTCCCGCATTGACGCCGGTGGTCATCACCGCGCCAAAGGTACGGATGTCCCAGAAGTTGGCGCACATCCAGCGGGTGAGCTCCTGCGCCTTCTGCTGGTCCTTGGGCAACTTCTTGAACTCGTCGTCTTTTGTGACGTCGGGCAGCAGCGCCGCCCACGCCTTTTTGTGCTGGTTGTTCAGCGTGGCGCCTTCGGTCATGTAGATTTCGAAGCCGGGTTCCTGATCTTTCACCAGCGCGACGAAGTTGCGGACCTTACGCTTCAGCGCGACGTCCGACACCAGCCCCTGGTTGGTCTCCGGATCGAGCCGGGGCATGTTGCCGGCATCGGGATCGCCATTCGGATTGCCGTTCGTCACATCGAAATACAGGACGAACTCGTGGCGCTGGGTAACCGGCGTGCTCATGCTTCCCCCTCGGTCTCATCGGAATCGGTGAGCGCGGCCGGGTCGAGTTCCCCGACCTTGTCGCTGCTCAGCTTGGTGGCGCGTTGGTGGTAATAGCCGATCGCGAAAGCGCCCTGCTTCTGCAAGCTCAGTGAACGCGGCAGCGCGGGATCGAGATGGCTATGAATCTCCTCCAGTTCCCGCTCGATCAGCGTGGCCCAGCCGGGCTTCTCCTTACGCACCTTGGCGAGATGGTTCTGGCCTCCGCGTACGATCAGCGGAAACACGCTGGCAGGGGTTGCGGAGGCAGCACCGAAATACTTGTCGCGGATACTTGCATTCACACGACCCAACGCTGCGCGCTGCGCCAGTTCATAGACGGCGAACAGCCGGCCGAGCTGATAGCCCGGCTCCGCATAGTCCCGTTGCAGGCTCATCGGAGGCTCCCCAGAGGCAGAAACAAAAATGGGATCGCGCATCAGCACGCCACGGATCACAGCGGCGTGCCAGCCAGATGCGGCGTAGTCGCCAGCACGAAGCCGCGTCAGCGTGGCAGCAAGCAGCGTCTGCGGATAGGCGGCGCCCGAAAGGACCGCGCGCATCATATCTCCCGCCAGCAGCGGGGGAACATTCTTCATCTCGCCTTGCGCAGCGACGGTTTGGGCCAGCAGCCTGCGGACAGAGGGTGCCGCACCCCAGTTGCGAGGAAGCGGCTCAATCCGCATGTCCTGGTAATGCTCTGCCAAGCGGCGGGCAAAGGTATCGAGCGTGTCGCTGAGCCAGAACCGTACCGAGATGCGCGCGGCATTGGGCGACAGCCCGAGAATATGAAACCGGGTGCCCGGCGCAATATCGGCCCGCAGGTCAGCCACCAGGCGTCCGGCGGCGATCTGCTCAATCTGCGTCCGCAGCCGCGCAACCTCCTGCTCATCGGTGATGGTCTGCGCATCCGGCTCCATCAGCACCGCCATGAAGGCATCGGCAGCCTCCGCCTCGGCCTTGCTGGCATCTGCCCAAAACACCACCGTGGCATCGCCGATCGGGCGCGACAGGCGATTGCCGCTGTCGCGCTGCAACATGCGATTGAGTACTGTCGCATACTTGAAGGCGGCATCATTGCCTGTAGGGGACAGCAATCCCTGTCCCTTGCCGAACGATGAGAAAGCAGGACTTTCGTTACTGTTGCACGAAACCAGAGGCGCGCCTGAAGATTGCCCCCCCTCGACACCCTTTATCGGCCGATGCAGGCGAGAAATCGGACCATACTGACCGGTAACGAGACAAATGCCGAGCGGTTCAGTACCCGACTCTCCTGGCACATCTCCTTCGACCAACGCCCGTGCAGCGGCACGCTCATGAAGGAAAGCGTGTTCGCCGTCTAGCCGGAACACAACGTTGGCATCGAGCATGTCCAAACTAAAGCGCGGCAACGACTCAAATCGATCCGGCCGCCAGCGCTCGATGAACTGACGAAAAGCAACTAACCCAGGATCGGACTGCCCCGCCAAGCGCTCGAGGTGCAGCGCGACAAACGCCGCGTGCTGTCGCTCGGTAATCTGCCACCCAGAAGCGGTTGCTGCCCTCGTAACCCCCAGAGAGAAGGCCGTTTTGTCCCAGAGGAAGAATGATCGAGGTGTGGTCCCAGGTCGAGGGAATGACGCCGGAACGATCCGCAGCGTTGGCTTGGGCTTCTTGCCGGTCAGGTCGTGGATGTTCTCGACGTCGATCGCCGCGCCTTCAGGGCTGAGCACGATGCACCAGCCGAACTTCTCCTGACTCCACCCGGGCGCCGCGATATCATCCAGCCGATCATAATAAGCGTGCAGCGCCTGCAGGATCGTCATCGGATCACCTCGTCGGCGTCGAACGTCGGCACCTCGATCACGCCACCCTGCATCTGTGCCCGGAAGAAGCGCGATTCATTGCCCCGCGCAAAATCGATATCGTGCAACATCCAGCCGAAATCGACATCGGGCCTGTCGAGCGTCGAGTGCGGCAGCGCTGCGCCTTCCTCGACCAGCGCAAACTCGGCCGGAAACTCGCGCGTGCCAAGGCAGGGGCGATGAAAACACTGCCCCTGGCGCGCCCGGCGATTAAACATCGCGATATGCTTGGCCGGACTATCCTCCGGCCCGGCGCGGTCGGTCATCGTGAAATGCGCCTCGATCACATAAGCGACGTCCACGAGCACCAGCGCCGCGCGCTGCTGGCGATTGTCGTCGACGGCGATGCCCAGACCATCGGTGGTCCCGCGCTTCATCGCACTGGCGGCGTTGGCGGCGCTCGCCTTGGCACCGACTTCGTTGCGCCGGACAGACTGAAACCGGACGGGCCGCAGCACATGGATGCGGTCGACATGCCAGCGGATCGCCGGCTTCCAGTGAATCGCCTCCAGAATACCGCGCGCAGCCGATGGCGTGATGACGTCATAACTGACGCGCTCGACTTTCATCTCCGGCCGCGTGAAGCAAGCGCGCGCGCCCCAGATATGCAATCGAACTGCCATCACCCTTCCCCGATTTCGACAAGCTAAGCACAAACATCCGGGGTGACAAGGGCGATTACCGGTACAGGTTACAACATGTTCTGCTCGCTCGATCTCCAAAGCGCGTCATCAATGTTCAGCCCTCGCAATCGGTCATAACGCTCAGGGTCCTGAAGCACGACAAACCGATCACCATAGTCCTCGCGCACAACCCTCGCGACCCCGCTGGCAAGCATGGTTGCGCGCACCTTTTTGGGAACCGGCACGGCATATTGCTGAAGTTTTCGCAAAATGCCGGCCGGGGGAACGGGCGCATGCAGAAGCGCATCCAGCGCGCCTTCCGCCTCCACATCATGGGGGATCAGCACCGGATCCATGACCTCGTCGATCAGGCGGAACGCATCCGATATCGTGCGGAACGGGAAGTCGACCCCCCGGGGGTCCATGCCGATCCGAACGGCCGGAAGGATGGCATAGGCCTGACCCATGCCGGTCGCCCGATCCAGCGCCGCATAGCCCTGATGCCAATAGAGCGCGCGATAGTAATGCTCGATCGCCGCCAGGGCCAGCGGGTCTCCGGCATGGATGCGCAGCGCCTCGCGCGCCGGCGTGTAGAAAGCGTTGATGGCGGGCGGCATCCTGTACCCGTCCGGCTCGAACACCACTGTCCTGCCCAGCCCGGCCAGTTCGCCGCCGCGATTGCAACGCCCGGCCGCCTGGGCGATGCTCGACAGGCCGGCCGCGGCCCGCCATACTTCGGGGAAGGACACATCCACCCCCGCCTCGATCAGGCTGGTCGCGACCAGACGGACCGGCCTGCCCGCCGTCAGGTCGGATCGGAGTTCCGCCAGCACCTCCCGACGATGCTTTGCGCACATCAGCGTGGTCAGATGACGCGCGCCCGGCTGATCGGCAATCGCATCGAAGAGCGTGCGGGCATGGCCGCGACTGTTCACGATGCAGAGCATCTGCGACTGTTCGGCAAAGCGGGCGATGACCGCAGTGTCCGGAACCGGCTGCTGCAACCATGTGACGGCGACCCGCCGCAGCGCGGTGTAAAGCCCGGCGGGATCGGGCGCCAGCTCACGGTCGGGCGGGATATCCAGACCTTCGGCCGGATCGCCCTCGCGCCGTCGCGGCAGCGCACCATCCTGCACCCGCAGCGCCGGCTGGGTGGCGGTGCACAACACCACGCTCGCGCCGTAGTTTTTGGCCAGCTCGTCGATCGCCGCCATGCAAGGGCGCAGCAGATGGACCGGGATCGATTGCGCCTCGTCGATCACGATGACGCTGTTGGCAAGGTTGTGCAGCTTGCGCGCCCGGCTGGTACGGGCGGCAAACAGGCTCTCGAAAAACTGCACCGCGGTCGTCACGACGATCGGAACATCCCAGTTCTCGGCGTCCCGGCGCAGCTTGGCGACGCCACTGCGCCCCTCTTCCTCAACGTCTCCGTCCGATGCCGGCGCGCGGTCATCCCAGTCGAAACTCGAATGATGTTCCAGCACCGCCCCGGCTAGCTCATCGCCCAGCGCGGTGCGAAACACGTCCGCCGTCTGCTCGATGATCGACGTGAAGGGGATGACATAGACAATCCGTTCCAGCCCGTGCGCCATCGCATGTTCCAGCGCAAAGCTGAGCGATGTCAGCGTCTTGCCCCCACCGGTCGGCACAGTGAGGGTGAACAGCCCGGGTGCCACCGCGGCCTTGCCCACCGCATGGTCGAGGACGCGCGAACGCAGTTGGTTGACCGGCGGATCGTCGCGGCGATGCCGATCCATGAAGGCGCGCACAGCGTCGCGGTGGCGCAGTTCGAGCCGCCCGCCGCGCGCAGGCGGCGGCAGCCCTGCAGCGGCCGCATAGAAGTGCTCGGTTTCCAGAAAATCGGCATCGACCAGACAGGAAAACAGCATTCGCCCCAGAAAGAAGAGGCTGAACGCCGGCTCGACCGCGTTGCGCCTTAACGTCTTCAAACTTGCGAGCAGGACAGTCGGATCGGGCAGTGGCGGCGCATGGGTTTCCCAGCCCGCATAGTCTTCGACCAGCTTGGCCTCGCGTTTGGTTAGGTCACAACCATCGATCAGCCCGCCATGATGGCCGGCAATCCCAAACGCCATCAGCCGCCCCATCGTCTTGCCAAACAGGCGCGACGCCACCTGCGCTCCGGCAGTGCTATGGTCCGGACCCCGCACCTGCCCCTCCAGCACGCGCGGCGCACGGATGTAACGCTGGTAAGCCTCGGCACATTTGCCGATATCGTGCAGCGCACCCATAATCTGTGCAGGCAGCGCCGCACCGAACGCCTGCCCAAACACGCCGGCCCGCTCGCCGACCTGCTTCAGATGATGCGCAAGCGGCTCCCAGCTTGACGGAGGTTGGTTTTCAACGGAATGCGCGTACATCTCCCCTCCCCCTCAAGCCCTAACACCCGGCTCAGATTGGAAGCCCGGCGAAACTGGTTCAAGACATGTTCTCGGCAATTTCGATGTGAGCATACATTGCCATATAAATACGCCAAACCCTAACGTCGTGTCTTTTTAATACATAAAAACATGAAATAATATCGGCCTGTCGGTTTTTATTCCAGTACTCATCCACTGTTGATAACCTAAAGAACCTAACAACACGAATCCATGGGCGCGTTAAGATTTTCGCCCGTTAAACGGACCGCGCACTGTCTTAACAATCGCCAATCGCCTTTGCTTCGGGGCACCAAGCGCTTTCACGCTGCCATAGGCCGATCGGAAAACAAGTTTGGCAGCCAACGCGCAGCTAACTTCGCCGGGAAGGCGAGATAGTGAGGAGCTCACGAACTCTCTGAGGTCATTGCGCCGCATTGCTGCAAGGCAGATCTGATGCGTCGCGCAGCCCGTTCGCTCATGCCGGGCATGTCGTGCACTTCACCGCGGCGAAGCTTACCCTGATAGAGAAGCGCTTTGAGGACCGTGTCGGATTTCGGTGGCAAACGACCCGCCTGCATCTCTTCTTCGGCCCAGATGATGACCTAGTTACGCAGTTTATCCAGCTGCATGAGGGCGGCCATGAAGCTAGCTTGATCAATGCAAGTGCGCAGAAAAAACTCTACAAAGCCCGCAAGGTATGCCTCGCTAAGATTGCCACGGCCATCTCGATCGGCCTGACGATGCGCGTCACAGGCTTCGAGATGAGCTTTATATTTATTGACATCACGCACGAGACCGCGAGCCACACGACCATTGCCGTCCGCAAACGGATGGATCCACAACAAACGGTGATGGGCATAAGCTATAGTTAGGATCTGGTCTATCCACCAGACTCGCGAGTAAAACCGATGCATGCGCTCTGGGAAGAGCGGAATGGCGCCTCGGCTTATTGCAACTTGACTGCCTACCTGTACGTGTCCGGCACGAAACCCGCCTAACACAACTGGAAAGCACCTGCCCATCTCATTGTTTTCGACAACAGGCATGTGGGCAGGATAGCCGGTACACAGTGCCGCAAATATGTCATTCAAAAGGATGACCTTCCATTATGAGATGGAGGCCATTCCAAATAACAGTTCTATTGATATACGCTGGCTTATCGGCCGCCCCACCATCCTTCACGATTCTGAACCACGCCTTCCTCCTACAAAACATCGGCGCTTTGCCGCCGATGCGCTAAAACGCATCGCAATTGATCGCACTGAGCATCGTCACCAATGACGTCTTCAACTGTACCCGAAAATCTGTGCCACGACAACGAGTTACGAGCAGTTTGGCGCCACCTAGGCCGCCAACGTCCAAAGCTGGTGCGAGCCAGGCCCTTCGTTGGACACAGCGCGCGCCCTGTCGCGCTGATCCCACAAGGCGCTGCCAACGCGCTTGGTCATGGTACGTAGCATGCGCTCGTCCGCTGCCGAGCCCCGCAATGCAATCGTTCGCATCGCGATCTCACGCGCTTTCAGCGCCTCCCGCGCCATTCGGAGGATCGACAGCACAACGCGGGACATCTCGCCTCGCTTGCTCCAGTCCTCCGGAGGTCGGAACGCGGGCCTGATCGCTTCTACCTCAAGATAGAGTGCGACGACGCGGAGCGTGGCATCCACATGCTCCAAGTCCCTGCATAGCTGGCGGAGGTGCTCATGCGTCCACTTGATCTCACCGGCGATCTCCGCCCGCTTCTTCGAAAGGTCCGTGGCGACGTAATCGGTCATGCCGCCTTATGGCATCATCTGCGCTGGCAAAGGTGGGCGGGGCTTGGTGCGTTTGCTACATAACGTTAGCCTAGTCAGCCGGCATCGCCCCCTGAGCGAGAAACAGCATAAGCCGGACCCTCTTCGGCGCCGGAATGTGGCGCATCAGGCTGCGAGCAGCTGCCGCCTACCACGGACACCGGGCTCCGATGTCTCGAAGAACAGCACCTCATCCTTGGTCAGCCTGACCAACTGCCTTGCCGCAAGCTGGAAGCGTTCACCGGCGCGAACCAGCCACAGCTGACGATCAGCCGGGAGGGTGGCCCGGGCAAGCAACGACGTCGTGTCGATCACTTCCGCGTCAATGCCAAGCAGCTGGCCATCGATGTCCACGATATGCTGAAGCCCCAGATCCCAAGCCATTCGGTATCTCCTCGTTGCGATGAGACCCTTATGGCGGGGCACCCCGTCAAAACCTGTCACCCCCATGTTCGCGAAGCAGGCAAAGTGCATTCACAAGCGCCATCTGTGCTTGGGATCGGCCCGGCGTTTGAGCTTGGTGTCCACTTAGGAGAATGACCCTAGCTCGGTCGGTCCACTCGCTCGAGAAAGTCGGAATAGCCACCCCAACTGCCTCTCAGGAACGCCCCCCCTGGAAGATCACATCGGGACCGCGCTGCATCGCTTCCCAGGTCCGTCGGACTGCCTCGGACAGCGAGATTCCGTCCTTGGCGATCTCGATCACCGTCTTGCCGACCGCCCTCAGTCGATCAAGATGCGCCCGCTCTTGCTCATCACCGCGCTTTTGGAGAAGCTCGGCACCCGCACCGTCATCGCGCGGCGAGATATCCCCAACCTCAAGCAACCGCATATCAAGCGTTGTCGCATGACGGCAGCCCACGAACCGCATCAGGTCCGACGCACTAAGTCTCAGTTCCCCGTGGACATTCCGCATGCACACACCCCTTGCCTGCGCTATGCCCGATCGCCACGACAAAAGCTGTCAGGGAGAGCAAATGTCATTTGCAAAGGCACAGGATCTTATCCGGCTCGCAATGATGGCGACACGGCGCGCCGGCGTAACCCTCGACGAAATCGTCGAAGAGTTCGGGTGCGTCTATCGTTCTGCACAGCGCATGACCGTCGCGCTGGAGGCCGCCTTTCCTCAGACACAAACCGAAGACGGGGATGACCGCCGGCGAAGGTGGCGGATCCCGGCAAGAGCTGTCGCTCCTCTCCTCACCCCATCCGCCGAGGAGCTGGCCGCCTTAGCCACTGCGATCTCGGAGCTGGAGAACTCGGGCCTTGCCTCAGAGGCAGCATCTCTTCGCCAGCTGCGCCAGAAAGTGCGCGCACTGATCCCCCCGGAAGCCGGAACCCGCATTTCCGTTGATGAGGAAGCACTGCTTGAAGCCCTGGGACATGCAGCGCGCCCCGGTCCGCGGCCGGCGTCCAACAGCGCCGTGGACGCCGCCATTTATGAAGCCTTGAAAGGACCGTTCCTGCTGCGCTTCTCCTATCGCACGCGAAACCAGAATAAGCCGACCATGCGGACCGTGGCGCCGCACGGGCTGCTGCTTGGCGTTCGGCGCTATCTGGTTGCTCGCGATAGGGCCAAGCCAGCGACCGCGCCCTTGCAGCATTATCGCGTGGAGGAGATCGTCGAAGCAGAAGTGCTGGACGAGAGCTTCGAGCTTGACCGGAACTTCGATATCAGGCGGCACGCAGAGCGCGGCTTTGGATCGTTCGAGAACGCCAGGGAGGAAGCGGATGTCGTCTGGCGCTTCTCGCCAGAGGCAGCGCCCCATGCGCGCCGGTTCGTGTTTCATCCAACGCAACAAACCGAGGATGAGCCCGATGGCTCGCTTCTCGTCCGCTTCAGGGCATCAGGTCATCTGGAAATGTGCTGGCATCTCTATGCCTGGGGAACATCGGTCGAGGTGCTTCAGCCTGCCGCACTCAGGGAGATGGTTCATGCGTATCGGCGGAGCTTTCCGGCTTTGCCGTGAGATACAGCCCTTCCAATGAGGACCCATCGATATGACGTTTGTGATCCGACCCAGCTATCAGACTCCAAATCCGATCCGGGGCCTGAGTTGGCTGTCGGACGGGGCATGGGCCGCGATCGAGCCGTATCTGCCGAGGCGCGCGGACGCGAGGGATTAGGCGCTGGCGCGGAGGCCACACGACCAAGATCCACACGCTCACTGATGTCTTCGGCCGCCCCTATGCGTTGGTGCTAACGCCGGGCAATGTGGCCGATGTGAAGGCCGCGCCCGAGCTTCTCGCCCGCTACGTGATCGATGACAAAGGCTACGATGCCTACGGCCTCCCCCGTTCGCTCAGGAGCCATGACTCCGTCCCGGTCATCCCGGGCTGCTCGAGCCGAAAGCGCGCGATCCGCTATGGTCGAGAGCGTCAACGAGCACGATACCGGTCGAAAACGCCTTCTGCCGGTTGAAGGCCTTTCGACGCGTCGCGCCCCCCTACGCCAAGCTCGCCGTCCAGCACGAAACATTGTACGGCTGGCTCTGGTGGCACAGCGCAATAGCGTTCTGGATGTTCTCACAACTCGCAAGCCTGTCGAGATCTCTGTCCGCCATAACGGCGGTACGCTGCTGATTGCAGGGCCGAGGGTCCAGCGCCGTGCCTAGAAAAGTTCGCCGCATCCGATGCGGTGAACATTCTTGCGTTTTGCGGTGAATAAGAGCCATAATCGCCGTAGGGGATGCGGTGATTATGGCCTATATCCATGAACGAGCCGATTGGCCAAATCTGCGTTGGAGCGACGAGCGGCTTGCCCAGCCGCTTGCCGCCGTGCGCCACCGCCAAGGACGATTGATCGGGCGCATGGAAGCCCTTGGCTTTCCGCTGCGCAAAGAAGCAGTGCTGCAAACGCTTACCGAAGATGTCATCAAGTCGAGCGAGATCGAAGGCGAGCTTCTGGACCGCGATCAGGTTCGATCGTCTATTGCCCGACGTCTTGGTATGGATATTGGCGGTCTCGTTCCATCGGATCGCAACGTCGATGGCGTTGTTGAAATGATGATAGACGCCACGCAGAACTATGCCTCGCCGTTAACCGCGGAGCGGCTGTATGGCTGGCACGCAGCCCTGTTTCCAACAGGGCGCAGCGGCATGAGCAAGATCACGGTTGGCGCTTGGCGCACCGGTAACGATGGCCCGATGCAGGTTGTATCAGGGCCAATTGGTCGTGAGCGGGTCCACTACGAAGCGCCAGAAGCCGACCGGCTTGACGCCGAAATGAGCCGGTTTCTAACGTGGTTTGAAACTGCTCAGCCCGACCCCGTGCTGAAAGCCGGTGTCGCGCACCTATGGTTTGTAACCATACACCCGTTTGATGATGGCAATGGCCGCATTGCCCGCGCCATCGCAGACCTCGCGCTTGCGCGCGCGGAAGGCACCGCGCAGCGCTTCTACAGCATGTCCGCGCAGATCAGGGCTGAGCGCAACGCCTATTACGAGATGCTGGAATCCACACAAAAAAGTGACGTTGAAATCACGCCCTGGCTGCTCTGGTTCATCGGCTGTCTTGACCGGGCTTTCAGCGGTGCCGAAACCATCCTCGCCAGCGTCGTGCGCAAAGCAAGATTCTGGGAGTCAGTCGCCGGCCAGCGCTTGAATGACCGCCAGCGCAAAATCCTCAACCGCTTGCTCGATGGCTTCGACGGAAAACTGACCAACGCCAAATGGGCAAACATCGCCAAAACGTCGCCGGACACAGCGCTACGCGACATTACCGATCTCGTTCAACGGGGCATTTTAGTCAAAGAATTGGGGGGCGGACGCAGCACCAGTTACGCCTTAGCGATCGCTACCACCACATGAAGGCGACCTTCCGTCCGTCGGCCACGTGATAATCGGAATATCTCCTTTAGGGGCAATCACGGCATCCATTTCCGCCAAAAACTGCTGATCCGCGTGGAGACACACGCGAGATCGCCGCTTAGCGCCGCCAGTTCGACTACCGGTGCGTCGGCGTCATGCTCGAACGCAACCCGGTCGCAGAAAAGTCATACCGCTCGGTCGACGGAAATGCCCCCAGCACCGACAGCCGTCCACCCTGATGCCTGAAATGCCAGGTCCGGTGGATGACCGGCGCAGCCTCCGCAAAAGCGGCGGGGTCAAACACAACGACATTGCATCGCCCTTCCCCTGCCCGCGCCGACAAGGTGCGGATCAGGGCTGTCTCCACCTTCCGCGCCTCGCTGGCCAAGGCCTGACAAGCGGCATAATCATCCGCCATCCAATCCTCCTCACGCTCCGCGAAAGGCGCCTGTGTCAGGTCCAGAGCCCGATCCGTCGCCACGCGCACATGGAAGCTTGTGTATTCCACCGTGGTGGTCGGCGGCACGAAGCCCGGCGAGCGGCTGAAGAAGCGCAGCGACCAATAGGCCGTCTCCGCGATGGCAGTGGCCTCCGCCTCGGCGGCATAGAAGATACCCGGTCGTTCATTGGCACGGCGGAAACGACTGGCGCTGCGGTGGCCATAGCGGAACGGCGTGGCGAGCAGGAAATGGAGGTGCCGCGCGCCCTCCGGCACCTGCGGCTTCACCTCTTCGGCCAGCTCCTCCAGCAGGGCTTGCGTCGCGCCGTCGCTGGCAAGGCGATTGGTGGAGATGCGGTGCTGCCCCTCGACCAGCCGCCAGACCTTGCCGCGATAGGCCCGGTGCTCAGACGCGAGCGCGGTAGAAGTCCACATAATCACAAAGTTCGATCAGGCCGCGCATCGTGTCGAGCTTCTCGATCGGCTTGCCGCCAAGATCGAGATTGAGCGTTTCCAGCCAGCGCTTGGCGGCGGCATCGTCGCTGCCCAACAAAGCATCCAGGCTGCGGAACAGACGCAGCAGAAGTTGCCCCGCCTCGAAGGATTTGGACGCCGGGTCGAGCGCAGTGGCGCCGCGCTTCAACCGCGACACCGTCGGCGCCGAAAGGCCAAGGATCACGCCCAGCTTGGCGTTGCTCAGCGACCAGAACTCGGCGATGCGCACGATGGCAGCGCTCAGCGCGGTGGCGCGATCCGGCTGCGGGTTGGCGCGTGCGGACATGACACTATCCTTTCATTTGATGCGAATATCATGATTTCGCTCATTTGAATAGGCTAGACGGCACCGAGGGTCGGACCCCTTGATGTGAGGTTCGCGATCTGATTCGGGCTCCGTGCGGAGATCCGGATGAGCGAGCTGTTTTGGCTGACTGAAGAGCAGAAGGAGCGCTTGCGGCCGTACTTCCTCAACAGCCACGGCAAGCCTCGGGTTGATGATCGACGGGTGCTGGGCAGCATCGTGTTCGTCATTTGGAAAGGCCTGCGGTGGCGGGATGCCCCGAGGGAGTATGCGCACAAGACGCTCTACAGTCGGTGGAAGCGGTGGGGCGGGCGAAGCGTGTTCGTCCGCATGATAGAAGGACTGGCGGCGTGTCTCCACACGCTACGACCACTGCCCTACCGCCTTCCTATCCGCCGTCGCCCTCGCAGCCACCGTGATCTGCTGGCTATGATCAACGAGACCTGATGGGGTGGACGCCCCCACGACGGCATCGATGTGCCAATGTGGGTGTCCAATGCGGTCGTAACGTGCGGCTCGTCCATCCCCGCACTTCAACCACCGCCCCCAGGCCAAGCAAGGTGACGTCAGAACACCGCCTACGCTAAAACACGCAAAGCGGGCAGCCCAGGCTATCAAAAACTGCTTTCAGCGAAACACACTCCGCCGACAAGCGGCTCCATCCAATCTCACCGAAAATGCCCTGCCAGATCACATCCTAGTAGGGCATTTTTCAGGAGCGAAGGAGCAAAACGGCCCCCGGGATTTTATAAAAATCGATCCTCAAACGGCCTGGCTTATGCCGTCCAAAACGCGCTTAGCGCCCATGTCATCCAACACGCTTCGACGGCTTCAAGCCGTTCAGAACGTCGCTCGCATCGTTAAGAACCTCGGGCCTTGCGCTAACCGAAAACCAAGGCTTCGAACGGGCCTTACGCCCCATCTTTTCAGCCTCTTCTCGGTCGTCTCGCAGACGCTGCAGACAATCCAAAATTGCAGACCGAAGCTGATCCTCAGCAAAGGGATAGCCACAGAAAAAATCAAGCTCCTGAAGGATGAAATCCGTGGTCTCAGCCCTGCCTATCGACAGCGCTGCACGAACCTTCTCACGGTCAGGATCGATGCTCACTTTCACGCGCTCAGAAACATGAGATTCCGGTACGGTGGCCGAGATTGCACGAGCAATCGTGAACAGCGGACCAACAGCGATGCGAGCCGACATAAGGCGAGCGACCTCGTTGCCTAAAACAGCCATAAAGGCCGCGCGTTCGGCGTTCATAAACAGCTGCAGCTTCTGCTGCTCCTGCTCGATCTCACGATCCATCTCCGCCCGTTTGGCAATGAGCCTTGCAACAAGGTCGCGCTGGCGCTTCGACCGGTTTGTAGCGGTTTCGATAAACTCGGTCTTTCTCACTTTCCGTGACGAAGGATTAGCCGACCGGATAGCCCAAGGGTTCTTGATTTGAGGGGTCTCTCCCCCTCTCAACCAACGCATCCACAAAGCAGGATCGATACCTTTGGGAGCTATGCTCGACAGCAAAAAATCGAAAAATTCAGGAGCATCCTCGCTCCGCAGAAAATCTGAAAAAACCCCAGACGAATAAGCGTCAAACTCGCAATTTTCCATGATTTTTTGAACAGCCAAAAGAGCGACTTTGAAAACTTCAGAGTTAACGTCTGTCGCATGATCTGACGTCATACCCTCAACCCCTTTGGAATTACCTTCCATCGCCAAAATCTCCTCTCCAAGTCTTTATATACGTACGAATGCGAGCTCACGCATGAAACTAGGAGAATATCGAGAGCCTTACCATCCTGATGAACTGGCTTTCCGAGGACAAAACCCGATTCAGCGACATTCACTTGATCACATAACTCGAAATCTTTGAATGTCGCTAAATTCGACTTTTTCGCAGAAAGGTTCACTCAGTGAGTGCCGATAAGTCAAGGATTGACGACGCACACCGAACCCGGCGCAATACCGCAAATCTGTTCAAGCCATATTTATGTGGGATTTTTGAGCGCGAACCGCCCCAAAACCCCATTGCGCGTTCCGAGGGCCGGAGCGACATAATCGCCAAGAGCGATATTTTTCGACACTCGCCGAGCCCATGGATCGAGCTGACCTCATGCACCTTACGGCGCGCTTGGTAGAGAAGTTTTGCATCGCAGTGGGTCTACCAGCCTTGGTCGACAGCCCGGCAATCGGACCATCGTCCGCACTCTGCTTCAGATTGCAGCTTGGGAGACTCTTCGCTGACCGTAGCTGTGCGTAGCCGCGTTTAGGTGCTGGCTTCCCTAATGCTCCTGGCCCCAATCCAATAGCGTCCAGATCCTGCGTGCCCGGACCGGAGAGAGCGAGGATCCCTAATCGACAGATGCCGGTTTAGCGACACTCATTGAATAAGACCCCGATCGCGCAACGACTGTCGGAAAATACGGCTTTTTTGCAAAAGGACCCATGCTCCGAGTGTCGGTAAACTGACGATTGCCGACACTCGCATTATCCGGCGCAATACCGTAAATCTCCCGCACGGAGATTTTCAGGCGGTTTTTTGGGCGCGATCCGCCCCAAAACCCCATTGCGCTCTCCGAGGGGCCAGAGTGCGATAATCGCCCGGGCGGGATTCTCCGACACTCGCCGCATCTATGAATCCAGCTGGCCTCACGCACCTTACGGTGCTCCCGGCAGGGAGATTCTGCATCAAAGTGGATCGACCCGCCTTGGGCGACAGCGCGACGATAAATGTGGCAAGCCGACGCTGTCGGTGCGCAACTTCATCCAACAATCGCGGTGCGCCTCAAGTCGCTGAAAGCGTCACCGCGGTCGTTCACGGACGCTGAAGCAACATGCAGCAGCGCGCGCCACTGCAAGCATCCGATATCGGGCAAATCCCGGCGTGCAGCCAGGCTCAGTCCGACAAGCAAATGCCGATGTTCACGGGGCCTCGATTGATCATCAGGCTCTGGTGCCGACCGCCACTTTTCCGAGTTCGTTCGAGGTGCTCCAGAGCCGCACTTCAAGCGCAGAACAGCCGTGGCCGAACGACGATCAGCCGAGCTCAGAGCCCTTTCGACCGACGACAAAATCGGCCCCCGATTTCTGGCGCCAGATGCTCCAAAGCATGGCTGAAACAAACCAAGGCCTGCCTCGCGACTGCACAGCCTGAGCGCCACGGTCATGGCATATCGGGATCAAATCTGAGGCCACCAATGTCGCCCGTGGATGTGATGAACAAGACGGTCCCAATGACCGGGACCGGACGGTCGTTTGGCAAAATCTCTTCTCATCAGGTGCGTCCGATTGTGAACGCCCGCTCTTGCCTGGATCGGACCAAATGCGAAAGGGCGAGCCCGAAAAATGCGGGCTCAGGAAAACGGATCATCTTGGCAGTCTACGGGCTGCTGCAGCTTGATCAGATCCGCAATCTGGGCGACGTTATGGAGCCCCTGATCAAGGGACGAAGAGCCCGTCGGGCGACGGCTTCGCCACCCAGGCACACATGCTGTAATCTGGCGTACAGCCACGGCCTTCGGGGGAAGAAACAGCCATGAAGCGCACAGCGCAAGCAGGTGTCACCTACTTCGCGGGCATGTTCGCAATCGGCTTCGTACTCGGCACTCTGCGTGTGCTCCTGCTCGTCCCGGCGATCGGAGATTGGGGAGCCACCCTCACCGAACTACCCGTGATGCTGGCGGTCTCATGGGTGTATTGCGGTTGGCTTACCCTGTGGCTCGAAGTGCCGGCACGGCCCGGGTCGCGGCTTCAAATGGGCGCCATCGCGCTCATATTGCTCTGGATGGCGGAGACGCTGCTCGGCATCAGCCTGTTCGGCAGAACTCTGCTGCAGCAGATCCTCGCAATGGCAAGCGGTCCGGGGCTCGCCGGCCTTGCCGCGCAAATCATATTTGCAGCCTTCCCGATCGTGCAGTTGATCATCCGCGCCCGATCGGAAATGGCATCGCCACCAAAAGGCCAAGCGAACTCCGGCACCACAAAACGCGGCTCAGATTGAGTTGGGACAATGCCATTCGCATCGGTGGCGCAGGCCTCGCCGCTCACATGCAGGAGACCTTCCCAGAGCTGCTTAGCTTTCAAGCTTGAAACGACCGGTTCCGTCGTGAAGACTGGGCAGAAAGTCCCGGCCGAGGAATCGGATTCGACCGAGAGACTGCGGGGGAAGTTGATGAGCTTGTTAAACCGGATTTTTGCCGGTCAACGAATTGACGATTGGGCGGCGGAATACACCCTGATCGCAGCAAGAACGCTCAATCAGGTTGCAGCCGACCTCATTCTCTCGGCAGAAGATGAGATCGAGAAGGTCGGGCTGAAGGATGGGCTGTTCAACCAGGCCGCCTTTATCCAGGGGCGTATCGCACCCATGGTGCGAGCCGTGGCAGAACCCGTTGCCGTCAACATCCTTGCCGAGGCAAACGCAGCCCTTCTTGAACTGGTCGACGAGCAGGCCGTTTGGGCACGCGGGCCAGAGCATACGGAGGAACCAGACAGCGCCTTCGAAGGAGCGCAAGATGTCGCGGTGGTCGCAGTCCCCTTGGCCGCCGGCGTTGCGGCCGCTGCCGCCCTGCCCTTCGCAGCAGTGACGAGCACATCCCTCTTTTTCGGGTTAGTGACCACCACGGCCATCAGCTGGCCGATCGTGCTGGGCGGCGGTGCAGTAGTCGGGGTCGGTCTCGCCACAGGCGTGTTCAACACAGCCAAGATGCGAGATCGCACGCGGGCCCGTCTTCGAAAGCGCGTGCGGGCGTTCATTATTGCATCGCTGATCAATGGAAATGAGCGCTCTCCTGCAATCCGAGAGCAACTCGCGGCCGAGTTTGATCGAGCCGCCAAGCGGGCGAAATCTCTATGATCGGTGGTATTACAGGCAAGCTCCTTCGCGAAGTCCCGGGCCACCTTCTGGCTGGCGTCGCCTCGGGGGAATATCGTGTCGCGGGCTCAGTCATCCAGTCCGCCACATCGGGCAAGGTCGTCGGACATTTGCAGGAAACGGCAGCCCTGTCTTCTTTGCTGAGCTCAGGCCCTCTTGCCTTGCCTCAACTGGCGCTCGATGCCGTTAGCGTCGTCCAGAACGAGCAAATCAAAGCGGCGATCGAAATGGTGCAGGCGCTGCAGGTCGCCAACCTCGCGCTGAGCGGAATATCGATCGGGGTGTCGATTGCCGGCACCGCCTTGCTTGTCCACCGGATCGCGCGGGTCGAAAAGAAAGTCGATGCGCTTCTTCCCGAACTTGCAGCGATTGCGCGTGGCATAGAGGGGCTGCGGGCTGAGCGCATCGCGGAGGATTTCACGCGTCTGCGCACATTGGCCGATCAGGTTGAAGAAGCATGGCTTCCCTCCGCCACGCACAACGAATGGACAGCCATCGCGCGGGACGCCCACTTCCTGGCAGACAATTTCGAACGCCGTGCTCGCGACCTTGTTGAAGCCAATGCGCGCCTTTCCGGCGAAGCGTTCGTCGATGCCTACGCATTGGCCTCGGGATTACGCATCACAGCAAGGTTGGCAGCTGGCCAGGACGATATGGCACGCCAAGCCGCCTCGGCTCGCACTAACACGCTGATCGCGCTCGGTCAGCCCGTGCGGCTGAACAGATTGGCCATGGCCGCTGCAGCAGAGAATGAAACGGCGGCAACGCCGCAGTGGCAGGAACGAATGGAGCGACAAGCTGAAGACTACCGCCAGGTCGTCAAATCAGCCCGCGAGCGTGAAATTGCTGCCGCCGCTAGCGCAGAAAC
Organism: Sphingomonas sp. URJC2; assembly: GCF_059803575.1. Classification (NCBI taxonomy): domain Bacteria; kingdom Pseudomonadati; phylum Pseudomonadota; class Alphaproteobacteria; order Sphingomonadales; family Sphingomonadaceae; genus Sphingomonas; species Sphingomonas sp. URJC2. Next base: position 21,584 of record NZ_JAPFGX010000015.1, on the reverse strand, counting down.
GCTGGAGGAACTCGCAAGGCAAGAGATCTCCGGGCGGGCATGGCTGGAGGCGTCGCGATCCGAAGGGAGCAGCCCTTTGCTGTTTCTACCCGTCGCGTCTTCCTGAAAGACACCGGATCCCCACATGGCGGCGGGACAATAGCACAAGTCCCATGAAGGCTGACTGCCTCGATTTAAGGGAGGGCCTCCCCCAACTGGTGACGATTGCCCCGTCACCAGGCAGGCTCGCCGTGCCAGACGACCAGGAGGAGAAGCGCCGCCATCTGGACGCGCATCTGTTGCACCGACCACCGAGCAACAACCGCGCTGGCCGACGACAGATAGGCGCTGGGGTCAAGATAATGCGCGTTCCAGACCGCTTGCCCTAGATCGCCGCGACGGCATCGTGTCCACATAGACGCCGCGCACCGGCCGGATCAGCTCACCAGCCTGAGCGCGCAGATGGGCGCGCTTGGCGTCGATCGTTTCTCCCACCCTGTGGGTCGTCACGGGATCGGAGGGCGCCGACGGCATCTGCATACTGATGCGCCAGAGCCCGCCGAAGCTAGCGCAGGCGATCCCGGATTGTCCGATACAGCTTGGCTGTCGCATTGGTCGCCGCAGCAGGGGCATATCTGCGGATCAAACCCTTGGCGACATGAACCGCGGATCGGTCCTGATCATGCTCAGTGACATGCTTCCAATCCACATAGTTCCGGTAGCCGGCATAGCTCTCATCGTGAACCCTGTCGGTCGTGTAATAATAAAGCGCGATCGAATTGCGCCGCACGCCCGGCGGGGTCGCAAGAGGCTGCGGGTGGCCGTGATAGCAGTTCGTGCCCGTGTAGAAGATCACAGCCGAGTTGAATGAGGGGGCAATACGCTGGACACACGCTTTGCAGTCGGAATCCCACAACTCCAAATGACCGCCCCATTCCTCACGCCACTCAGGCGTCACGTAATAGATCATGTTGATGACCTGCTCGAGCTTCGGGTTCGGGTGCCTCGAGGCATCGGCATGAATCATGAGACGGCCACCTCGGCCCGTGCTGTGCAGGCCGCCTCCAAAGAAATAAGGATCAGGGCTGAGGTTTTTGAACCCCGTCAAATCCTCCAGAAAACGAATGAAAATACCCGAGTTCAAGCCATGGATCGCGCTCCGTATAATCGGTGGGTAAAACTCCTCGAACGAGCAACTCACCTTCTCGATGTTCTTGTCCCCGCTATGCCTCACATCACCGGGGCCATTGAGATCCCACACCGGCTGTTCAATGGCTGGGAATGAAGCGCCGATAGCGCGGGCAACATCGTCCGGAAAGAAATCCGGAATCACCACAAAGGGGAAAGGCCGGGCCCGCGCGAATTCATCAGCATACTGGCTTACCCAGGCATTCAGGTGCGATCGGAGATGATGGGGTCCCTCATCTGTCAAAACTTGATCATGCATGCACAACCCCAAGCCCCAATGTTATGGACGTGCCCGATCGAACGAACAGGCTCGCCCACACTATGACCGCTGCTTGGATTCGAGCATCACCCGAACGGGCTATGATATGCTTCTGTCCTTTGCTTGATTGTTATCCCCTTTCCGGTCTGCGTCCATAACTCGACAACGAGAAGTGGCTTTGACAAGCGGCTGCGGGATCCGGCAATCGTGCGTAAAGCTAGCTCGGAAGGTGTTTCGGTCGGTATGACAAAGGGCGTCTTCGTTCACCGGACTGACTCGATCTATGACGACAGCCCAGCCGAACGCTACCAGTTCCCCCAGCAGTATCTGACACGCGTCACTGCGTGCATCGGGGATTGGATCATATACTATGAACCTCGCAAGGTCAGAGACACGCGCGGCTACTTTGCGGTTGCCAAGGTGGCTCAGGTGGTATCCGACCCAACCGCCCCGAATATGTATCTCGCCTTGATCGAGCCCGGGACATATCTCGACTTCCCCAACCCGGTCCCTTTCAACGGTCCACTTGGGGTGGTCGAACGCGGTGTGCTCAACCACCAGGGCCGGAACTCGGGCCGCGCCCAGTCGGCAGTGCGCGCCCTTTCGATCGAGGATTTCAACCGCATCGTCGACCTCGGACTTGCAGACGACCGTAGCTTTCTACCGAGGATCGGCGAGACCTCGGGAGCAAGCGATAGCGACGTGCTGGGATCTTTCCAGCTCGAGATCCAGCGCGACCGCGTGGCCAACCTCGGCTCCCGTCTCGTTCGTGATCGCCTATTCCGCCGCCGGGTCGTCGAGGCATATGATGCCCGCTGCGCAATGACCGGCTTGAAACTCATCAACGGCGGCGGTCGCGCAGAAGTCGAGGCCGCCCATATACGCCCGGTGGACCGCGGCGGGCCAGACATCGTCACCAACGGAATCGCCCTATCCGGGACCGTCCACTGGATGTTCGATCGTGGCTTGATCAGCCTCAACGACGACCTCGAAATCCTGGTAAGCAGACAAGCCAATGACCGCGACAGCATCCGCTCGCTGCTCAACAACACCGGCTTCGCCAACCACCCGCAGCGCGCGCAGGAACGGCCGCATCCAGCGTTCCTCGCTTGGCATCGCGAGCACTGCTTCAAGCACTAGGCCGTGTTGACAAAAGTGAACCGCGCCGGGTTTGCCGGAGGCTATTTGGTTTCAGTCACGCGGCGATAGCCGTTCCGTTGATCAGCGCATAGTAGCGTTCCTCTGCTTCTGCGGGCGGGATGTTGCCGATAGGCTGGAGCAGCCGGCGGTGATTGAACCAGTCGACCCATTCCAGCGTGGCGTATTCAACGGCTTCAAACGATCGCCATGGGCCGCGGCGATGGCTGACTTCGGCCTTGTAAAGGCCGTTGATCGTTTCGGCCAAAGCGTTGTCATAGCTGTCGCCGACGCTGCCGACCGATGGCTCGATCCCGGCTTCGGCAAGCCGTTCGGTGTAGCGGATCGAGACATACTGGCTGCCGCGATCGGAGTGATGGATGAGGCCGCCGCTGCGCGCCGGCCTGCGTGCGTGAAGCGCCTGCTCCAGCGCATCCAGCACGAAGCCGGCATGCGCGGTGCGTGATGCTCGCCAGCCCACGATGCGGCGTGCGAACGTATCGATGACGAAGGCCACATAGACGAACCCCGCCCAGGTCGGGACGTAAGTGAAGTCCGAGACCCAGAGCATGTCCGGTGCTGGTGCGTGGAACTGCCGGTTGACCCGATCCAGCGGGCACGGCGCCGAGCGATCCCTGACGGTCGTGCGCACTGGCTTGCCCCGGATCACGCCCGCCAGGCCCATTGCCCGCATCAGCCGGGCAACCGTGCAGCGAGCAACATCAAAGCCTTCGCGTCGAAGCTGATGCCAGACCTTGCGGACGCCATAGACGCGGAAGTTGGCATCGAACACGCGCCGCACCTCGATCCTGAGCGCGGCGTCCCGCCGCGCTCTGTCCGACAGCTTCGATGGATCATCGCGCCTGGCAACATGCGCGTGATAGGTTGATGGGGCGATCGGCAGCAGTCTGCAGATCGGCTCGACCCCATGAACGGCGCGATGTTCGTCGATCAACGCGATCATCGCTTCAACGGGCGGTCGAGCTGCGCCAGCGCAAAATATGCCGACGCCTTCCGGAGAATCTCGTTGGCCTGGCGCAGCTCCCGGTTCTCGCGTTCCAGTGCCTTCAGCTTGGCGGCAACCTCGGTCGGAACACCAGCCCGGCCGCCAGCATCAACCTCGGCCTTCTTGACCCACTCATGCAGCGTTTGCGCCGCACAGCCGATCTTGCCTGATATCGACACCACCGCCGCCCAACGGGACCCGTAATCCCGCTCGTGATCCAGCACCATCCGCACCGCGCGCTCGCGCACCTCCGGCGCATACTTGTTCGTCGTCTTGCTCATAAGGGCTCCACCTTCTCAGGAGTTGGAGCCTCCGGCAAACCCGGCGCGGTTCACTCCTCGGGCGGTTGATCGGAAAACCGCCATTCGAGCGCGCGCTCCAGGCCAGGGCCAAAGCCGCCAGAGTCGACATGGTTCTGGAGCTTTGGCGGGCGCAGCCGCTGGGGTTCGAGCGCCGGATGGTGGTGGGTGAGGTCGCTATTCCGACGCTGGCCAGCATAACGCCGGACCAACTCGCGCTCAACGAGGATGCCGGCTCCAGCCTAATTGCCGAAGGCTATGGAGCGCTCTCCAAAGCATCTCTCGATCGCGAATTCGCCGACTGGACGCCGGACCTGCCCCCTTTGCCATCGACGTTGGACCGTCAGGCAGAGTATCACTGGATCTGGCGCTTGAGCCAGTCGATTGGCTCGATCGTGTGGTCGGAAGACGGCGAGGCGATTCGCGTCTCCTTGGGCACTGCCGGAGTGCGCGAGCTCCGGGTGGATGGCCGCCCGGTTAAGGAGGGCCGCTGGCTTGAGATCAAGCCCGTCTCGATCCCGCAAGCGCTACATGCGCTCGCTTTGGACTACATCGAAAACTCGTGCACTCTGACGATCGATCTGGTGGGAGCAGATCCGGGTAACCTCAGTGCGGCAATTGACGCTCTGGCACAACGCGTGCGGCACGATTTCGCCGCCGTGTTCGGGCGTGAGAGGGTTCAGGTCCGCTTCGCGTTACCGGATCGAAAGCTTGGAGAACCCGAGTTTTTTAAGCTGGTCGTTCGCCATTCTGAACTGGCGCTGGCGATGAAGCGGCTGTGGCAGGCATTCAACGACGGATCGTCGGGCGACTACCAGCTGGACGCACGTTATGACGGGGCCACCGCCTTTTTCGCTCATGCCGCGCTCGCATATGCGCGGCTTGATCCCGAGGCGTGGCGGCTGCTGGACCTTTGGTTTCGCAGAAAGCCGGACCACGACTCCTATGGTCCAGACCATGTGTTGCCCGCGATTTCAGAGACAAATGGCTGGAGCGATCGGGAGGTGATCGAGTGGGGCCTGCGCGCGATGTGGCGTGAGGAGCTGCAAGGCTCCTCCGGTGCGGTGTTCCCTTGCGTCTCCTCGCTGGTCGATCAGGCGCGTTTACTATACTCGGCGACTGATTTCGCGGTCGCGGTGAGAGCCGCGGGCCTGGACTGCGCGGCTTCCGATCCGGACTTCGCTGACGACAGCGTGGCGGGTATTGCGCATCTCTTTGCCCCCGGGCCGGAGGCATCTAACCTTTGGGATCTCAGCCTCTTGCGAGAGTTCAAACGGCTTGGAATGGCAGCGAAGCTGCATTGGGTCTAATAAAGGCGATAAAGCGTGAGGTCTGGCCAGCACCGGCGGCTCTTGTAGACGAGGACCGAAACGCGCCAACCCACGATCGCCGGACATCAGGCATGCTTTGCTCAATGCCGGACAGCCCCGGTTGTCCATGACCGCCTGTCGCACGATGTCCCCTTTGGGGCTGCTTCCGATCATGCTCGGAATGACCAGGTTGGGTCGCGAACGGAAGGTCCGCTTCGGGTGTCGATTTGTCGGAAGCTGCCGAGGCGGGAACAGTCAGGCCGCGATCGCCACGGGAGCAGTTCGTCGAGCCTTTGAGCAGGATGATCGGCGATGCGCGCCAACACGTCGGCGAGCCAGGCCTGCGGGTCGACTTCGTTGAGCTTGGCCGTCTGGATCAGCGTGTAGAGGACAGCGGAGCGCTCGCCGCCCCGGTCCGAGCCGGCGAACAGCCATGCCTTGCGCCTGATTGGCACGCAGCGCAGTGCGCGCTCGGCTGCATTGTTGTTGATACAGATCCGTCCGTCGTCGAGAAAGGCGGTGAACGCCTCCCTGCGCTTGAGCCTGTAGTTGCAGGCCTTCCACAGATCGCTGCCGCGCGAGAGCTTCGCCGCTTGAGCGGCGAGCCAACTGTGGAGGTCCGCCATCAACGGAGCACTGTGCTCGGCACGCATACGCCATACCCAACTTGCCGACGGGGCGATTGCCCGCGGCACCAAGCGCGTAACGGGCTCGCTGGCGCGTTGTTCGGAGCTTTCGGCATGACCCGGCCGCCCCTCGCACGCATCTTCGCCCAAGCGCTTACAGTCATTGGAGGATTTCGCCAGGGCAAGGCCCCTTCGGACCGTCCCAAGCCAATGGAAAGGTCGGAGCGCCTGCCGAGCTCGAATCCGCCACCACAGTAGCAGTCACAGCTTCTACATCGTGCGAACGCTGATCAACGGTGTCGCCCAAGGGTATCAGGCAGTTAATCGCGGACGCTTTGGGCGAGACCCATTCATTGCGCCATAATACAAGGTGTGATAGGTCTTCACGGACCTATGGCCGGCAAGCAGCAAACCCGCATCTACAAGAACCGCTGGTTTGCAAAGTATGCGAGCCGGGAAGGGATCAGCGACGCGGCGCTTCTCGCCGCAGTCGATCAGGCCAACAGCGGCCTGGTCGATGCGGATTTAGGCGGAGGCCTAATCAAGCAGCGCGTCGCGCGCGAGGGCGGTGGGAAGTCCGGCGGCTATCGGACGCTAGTTTTCTTCCGCCACGAGGAGATGGCTGTGTTCGCCTTTGGCTTCGCCAAGAGCAGCAAGGCCAACCTCAATGCTGTCGAGTTGCGGACCTACAAGCAGGCCGCCAAGATCGTCCTCGCGCTGACACCGGCTCAGGTTGATACCGAGGTGCGCGAAGGAAGATTGTTCGAGGTGAATGACGATGCCCAAGACCTATAAGAGCGAGGCGCTAGCCGCCGTTCACGAGATGATGGAAGGGCTCCATGGGGCCGGATCCATCGACAAGCGAACCCTGCGCGACTTCGACGAGGCATGCCTTGCCCCGGCGACACCGCTCAAGGCCGACGAGATCAAGGCAATTCGGGAGGCGCAGCACGTCTCTCAGCCGGTTTTCGCTCGCTACCTCAACGTGTCCAAGAACCTTGTTTCCGACTGGGAGAGGGGCAAGAAGAAGCCCGGCGGACCGGCGTTGCGGTTGCTTTCAATTATTCAGCGTAAGGGGCTTGAGGCAGTCGCATAGCACCAACGAGCTACAACGTCTTAGGCCGTGTTGACAAAAGGGATTCCCAATCACTTCGACTTCTGATTCAAGACTGGTTTTTGAGGGGCAGTCATGTGTCGTGGGGACTTGTCGGATGCGGAGTGGGAGCTGATCGGACCGCTGCTGCCGCCAGAGCGAGCTCGCTGGGCACGACCGGCGGGCGATAACCGGCGCCTCCTCAACGGCATGCTCCACGTGCTGCGGACTGGTTGCCCCTGGCGCGACAGGCACGAGCGCTACGGCAAGTGGAACTCGGTCTATGTGAGGTTCCGGCGCCGGGCCTAACAAGGCGTCTGGGACGCCCTTCTGCAAACGCTGGTCGACCTCGGGCTGACCGACGACTGACAGCACATGATCGACTGAACCAGCGTTCCCTGCCACGTCTCTACAGCGGGCGGAAAAGGGGGGCTGATGCGAACGCTCTTGGTCGATCAGGCGGCGGCTTTACGAGCAAAATCCACACCCTCTGTGACAGTCAGGGACTGCCTCCCGGCTTCATCATGACCGGCGGAGAGGCCTCCGATTACACCGTAGCCGAGCGGCTCATGGAGAGCCCGATCGAACCGCAAGGTGCCCGAGCATCCCGACTATCGCCGCTGCCAGGACCGAAACCGCGTCGAGCGCATGTTCGGCAAGCTCAAGCAACAGCGCCGCATCGCAACCCGCTACGACAAGACCAGCCTCTCGTTCGAGAACGTCCTCAATCTCGCCGCCACCCGCTTATGGCCGAAGTCCCTTGTTAACAAGGCCTTAGGTTCCAACCTTCAAGTCCTGAATGGGGACGGTCGGGGGAAACCTCGGCAGCTTTACTCTCTTGAGTCAGAGTCGGATTGTGGCGTCAGGTCATGCAGTGCGTTTCTGGCTGGCACGATGGCGGCGAGGTGGAGCCGTCTTTACATTTTCGCCAGACGTGTAAAGAAAACCCGACTTTCTTTACACGTCGGCGGAACCTGGTAAGGTTCTGGGAAATCCTTTGCACGAGGCGGCCATGGCCCTTGAACCCACCTACGCCATCCCCGGCCTTCCACCACCCGGAGCGATCGAGACACCTCAGGTGCTTAAGGCTCTGGCCCGTGCCCATCGCTACCTAGCCGAGCTCAAAGGACGCGCAGCGACAATTCCCAATCAGGGCATCCTGATCGATACGCTCTCGATTCAGGAAGCGAAGGCCAGTTCAGAGATCGAGAACATCGTCACAACCCAGGACGAACTCTTCCAGGTGAATGCTTTTCCGGAGATCCCGGGCTCTCCCGCCGCGAAAGAGGTGGCACGCTATCGTGACGCGCTCCGGCATGGCTTCGAAGAGCAGCGGCGGCTCGACGGGTTGCTGACCAATAACATCCTCATCGCGATGTTCCAGATCCTTAAGCGTTCAAACGCGGGCTTCAGGGAGACACCCGGCACCGCCCTAAAAAATGAGGGGACCGGGGAGATCGTCTATGTTCCACCGCAAGACGCCAACATCGTTCGAGCCCATATGGCGGCGCTTGAGACATTCATCAACGCAGGCGCCGATGACACCGATCTGGACCCGCTTACCTCCATGGCGATCATCCATCACCAGTTCGAGAGCATTCATCCATTTCCCGATGGCAATGGACGAATCGGTCGCATTATCAATGTTCTCTATCTTACCCGATGCGGTCTGCTGGATATTCCCATTCTATATCTCAGCCGCTTCATCACCCGCAACAAACCCGAATACTACCGGCTCCTCCAATCGGTGAGAGAGACGGGGCGATGGGAGGAGTGGATCCTCTACATCGTCAACGGGGTGGAAGAGACCGCCATCGAGACACTCCGTCTGGTCGAAGGCATCAGGAACCTTATGGCGCAAACCAAAAACCGGATGCGCACCGAGCATCCGAAAATCTATTCTCAGGACCTGCTGAACAACATTTTTCGCCACCCTTACACGCGGATTGAATTCGTTCAGTCGGAGTTGGGGGTGTCCCGGCCTACCGCCACAAAGTACCTTGAGGAGCTGGCTGATGGCGGACTGCTTATCAAGCACAAGGCGGGGCGGAACAACTACTACATCAACCAGCCGCTCGTCGGACTGTTTGTTGAAAAGGAATAGGGTTCGCCATTACCCCGTCGGGCATTGCGAAGCGGCACGGCTTAGTTTGTGGCGACCACTTTCAAACGGGGCCTCGGCTTGTCGAGCACCTCGACCGCCTCTGCTCTGCCACCTGAAAAATGGCAAGCGACACAAGGGGATATCAGGGGATCAACGGATCATCCCTTGCTCTGGCCCGCGTCTTCATGCCCGGCCACAACATCCTTGGTCAGCAGATCCGCTTCGGCCAGTCGCGCGGGGCGCGCACGTGCCGGCGGGCGGCTGCCCTTTCGTGCCGCGCTGGCATTTTTCAGCTTCTCAAAGTCCAGCTCGGAATCGATCAGCAGCATGAGCAGTGCGTGCAGCACGCTGTTGTGCAAAAGACCGCCCTCTTCGTCACCGCCACGCGGCCGCAAAGGTGACAACTGCATGACCCTTCGATCATCGGATGTGCAAAACGCTTCCGGCCGGTAGCGCTCCCACTGCCCACCACCGATACGGATAAACAGCGTGTCTTCGGGAATGCCGAGCGCCAGATAAAATGACGCCCGCGTCTGAAGGGCCTTCTTGGATGTCATGCGCGGCGGATCCAACTGCCAGCGGGCCAGCACGCGTTGTATCGACGCCCAGCGCCGCGGCTTTTCAAGCTGGATACGCTTCGTCCAGACTTGATCGATCAGCCTGGCAGCGGCCCCACGCGGATGGGGAAAGCCCCTGCCCGACAACTGCGGAAACCGGGGATTCTCCAATGCCTGCGGCACCGTGCGGCCCTGCTTCCGGACATAAAGGTGCTTCGTTATCGCCGCCAACTCGTCAGCACGTTGCGCCCAACGCAGACAAATTGCCTCTGGCATGGCCAATTGTTCAGCCGCCTCTGCCGGACCGACATTTTTCGCCCGCAGGCACAGGTAATTGTGAATAACCCGCCATCCCCATTCGAATGGCTGGTCATGGCGCCGTTTCCCGACCAAAACGTCGGAGTCGCCCGGCGCGCGCTCACCGAAGACGGTTGACGGCAGTAGCTGGTGCAGAAACGCCCTGTACGTCGTCGACAGGCGACGGTCGTCTACCTGACCACTGCCAGGCGGGCGACCTCGCCGTGGTCTTGGCAGCACCAAGGGCGCCGAGTGCAGCACCGAGGACGCCGAGAGTTGCGAGGCGGCCTTTGCACGCCGGCGGCGCAGTTGACGATCGCTCACCAGCTCGTGCCTGAACGGCGCGCCATCGGGCGCCACAGGCTGCAACAGCCCCAGCAAGCCATCGATTTCTCGCTCGGACAGCGGCGGTTGATGGACATCGCGCCACATGTGCAGCGCCAGCAGCCAGTCCACATTATGGATGTAGGTTTCCAGCGCGCGCTTGTAGGAGGCGTGGCCCATCACGTGCCGCACTGCCTGCATGATCGCGAGGCCGCGCTGCTTCGGGCGCAACAAAGCAACGCTCAATCGTCGCTTACGCTCGAGGGAAACCAAGTCCGGCGTGAGCCCTTGGGGCGGCGGCAGGTTGGGCGGCTCGTCCGGAAGGAGAAGGCTGGCAATCAGGTGGTTGGCGAAGCTGTGTCGAAGCGGACTCGCCAACGCGTACCAATAACCGTGCCGCTGGCGGATCGCCGCCCCGAGCGAAGAACCTTCGAACAGCACCCTGATGGCCGCATCGATCGGCTCAAGCAGGTATTGGTCAACGCTGAGCGGTGCCGCGCGTGTCGCGGAAAACAGCCGCGCTCGCGGTGCCATATAGAACTCCTCGTTGCACCGCTTGGCATGCCAGCGCCGCAAGCGCGCCAGTTCGTCCTCTTCGAGGAGAGCGTGGAGGGGTAACGTGCGCCGCGCATACTGATTCTTGTTGGAGCGGGCGGCGTTGCCCCGCACCACAAGCTCGGCAAATGGGCCTTCGAACCCGATGTCGTTCAGCGCCAGGTTGGTGACTTCCCGCCCGCGAAGGCCGGTCCTGAACATGAGGATCGCTGCGAGAATGCACGCTTGCACCCGCTCCGGCCGGCCTTGTTCACCTTCCCTTTGCGGCAAGGCGCCCCAATCTTCCAACAGGCCCAAAAGGCGCATGAAGGCCGGGTGGTCGAGCACGGTCCGGCGGGGGACCTGTGTTTGCTGGCGGTCCTTGTCCGTTTTCTCGAAGGTGCGGATCGGGATGGTTGGATTCTGCGCATGCAGGTAAGTCGAGAATGACGTCAACACCGCCCTGGTCACCGTCTGGCGCTTGGGCGGCCTTCCTTCGGCCGCCTGTTCCATGATCGTGAACGCCTGGTCCAGCGCAGCTTTGCCGCCCTCGTTGGCTATGGACCGGAGCCGGTTCCCTTGCCAATCGTACGATGCGAGTTCCAGAAGGTAGCGACGCGCCGTCGACGGCCGGATGGTTCCTTGTTGGGGCAACTTAGACGAACTGTTCCTGTCAAGACGCCCTCTCAGCCACAACAGGATATGGCGGTGGATGCTGTTTTTCCACTTCCTGTCGCTGCATAATTGGAGTTGCTGATCGAGGCTTTCCAGCATCCGATCGCGCAATTTCCTGGAACTGTCGAATGCTGCGGGATCCGCCGGGAAGAAATCGTCCCTCAGGTGCAGCAAGGCCTGGTCGGTGAACCATGGCCGCCAAGGCGAGACAGGCTCCGCCGTGGCCAGGAAATCGTCCAACTGCTTAAGCGGGTTTTCGGCGATCCCGGCGGGCTGTTGCCAGACGTGCGTGCGTGTCTTTCCCGCTGCATGCTCAGCCAGCAGGCCGGGCACACGCACGTGAAGCCGGACGGCGCAGACCTTGTTCAACCACGACAGCCCGTTTGACGCTGCTAGCTGGAGTTCTTCTGTGCCCGGCGATTGTGCCGCCAGCGCATCGAGCGCTTTTTTAAGGCATGCTTCGGCCCAATCCGATGGCGGGCTGAACGACGGATGACGCTGAAAGCAGGCCCGTAAGGCCTGCACGTAGCACCCGGTCACGGGATCAGGATACCATGTGCAGAACGCACGTGCTCCCGTCGCGCCCTTGATCGAGAACCAGAAGCTCTGATGCGACCGCACGATGCGCGCCTTCATCGCGGACGACAGCCATCCCGACCAGCATGCCGGATCATTCAGCCCGCCAAACAGGATGGCCGATAACAGCGCCCGGCCAGCCAGATCCCCGAGACCCTCGCCTGCCCCGGGTGCCCACGCGAGAAAATGATGTTCGACACGCGCCAGCACCTGAAAATCTGCTGAGCTGACCGCAGCCAGTGGATTGGCAGCATGGCAAGCGCTGATCACCGAAACCCCGCCAACACTGGCCAATCGCTCTCCGGGAAAACGGCATCAATTGCAGCTCGCGCGTCATGGGCATAGGCCACCGGGTCAAGGCACGACCCATTCCACCACGGCTCCGCGCCGGTTTCCCAATGCCCCAGATAGGCGTTGATTACCTCGACACTGGTTCGCCCCACCAAAGCTGAGCGCAGATAGTGCCGCGGAAAATTCCGGGGCAGGTCCCATCCGAGCCCGGGGACCTCTCCGAGGTACTTCAGCACGGCGGCGCGGTCTTTCAGAGGCTCTGCGGCAAGCTGCCGTCCATCGCGCGCTTTGACATGGACATGGTACGCGCGCAGCTGGGCCATCACTCGCTTGCCGAGCGGCAACCAGCGCCGCCTCGTGCCAGCGGCCGTGCCGCCAGCGCTTTTCGCGAAGCCGTTAACCGCGGCAGGCAACCGGATCACGTCCTCGCTTTCCAGCTCGGCAGGAAGCTCAAGCCCCGCCTCGTCACCTGCGGGGTCGGTCGGCGCTGTGCTCGAATGCACCGGCTTATCCTCCAGAAAGAACATGCCCGTGGCCCAGTCGAGATCATCCGGGTCAGGCAACAGCCGGTCCGGCGGGCGCCAGCCAGAGTGCAGGCTGAAGAACAGCCACGCGTAAGCGGTAAAGGCGTGGTCGACCTCGGACGCACGCTTTGCCGTCATGGCGCCGCGACTGATGCGGGCCTTGACCAGCAAACGCTCACGCAAGCCCGCCAACGCCTTCTCGGACGGGCAGAAGCGACTGCCGATGACCCGATCTGCCAGCATAGCTGGCAGATCGGGTTCAGGCGGGACCGAGCTTCCGACGTTCGCCGCGCGGTTGGCCGCCTCGGCAACAGCGGCGGCCTGGTAGCACTGGGCCGCCCGCAGCGAGACCGACGAATAGTAGGACGTAGTCGCGTTGCGCGTCGGCACCGTCTTGGTGATCAGCCAGGACACAGCTGGGTCACCAGGATGCGACACCGCCAACTGCCGCCGCAGGAACCTGGTGCAGTCCTCAAGCTTGGGCAGATAATCGCTCTCACTGCTGCCCATGGCCCGCGTGGCCCTGCCCCGGAAGTCCTCAACCGCTTTCTCCAGGTCGGGAAGGGTCTTGGAGAACAGGGGGCGGCCCGCGACCGCTTCTGGCTTGGCCCTCGTCAACTGGGGCCGCCAGTGCACCTGGCGCAGCCAACTCTCGGACAATGGATCAAGGGCCAGCCACACGGCATGCGATGCTTGTCCGACACACCCGGACTCCAGCTCATACGCCGTGACATGGGGAGCAACGCCTGCCTCCAACCACAAGGCTGGCGCATAGCCACGCACTTGGACCAGGCGCGGCGCCGGCCAACCGGGGTGGGGCGCCTTGACGATAGGCAAGATCTGCAGGGCGTGGACTTCCTCCAGCGCTCGGCCACTGATCAAGGCGAGCCGAAGCGCAAGTGCGCCTTCGACCCAGGATCGCTCCCCAGACGTAGCTCGCTGCGGTGCCGCCAACATGAGTTCAAAGGCCCGATGAAGACGAGCGAGCTTCAACGGGGTTGGCTGGCCGGATTTCAGCGAGAACGCATGGGCATCACGTTCTGCCCTGGCCGCCTGAGCCGTCGGCAATGGTGCGGTACTTGCCATCCCCAAATCCTGCGCCGTAAACCAGTTAAATCACAAAATCCGGACGTGCGCCTGGCTCCATCGATTGCGATAGTAATGGGTGTTTTAGCGTTCGAATTTAAGATTATGCATAGCCCGATCGAGGCTGATGCCATCGCTGTCGCCGAGGCCGGTGCATTCTCGATAGTGATAGAAGCTGTGGCTGAACCGTTGGCACGGCCCATCAGCGAGAGGGTTGCCGTACCCACGATCGGAATCGGTGCGAGCCAGGCTTGCGACGGGCAGGTCCTGGTCCTTGAAGACATGCTCGGGATGACGGAGCGCACGGCGCGCTTCGTTCGCCGGCTCGCGGATCTCGGGTCAGAGGCCGATGCCGTGATCGGAGCATTTGCCGATGCAGTCAGGAAGGGGGCATTCCCTGCCCGCGAACATCTGTATGGGCTGCCTGGAGCATGACTTCTGGATCGTGTGGGGCTGGGCGTGGTGATCAGACGTCGGCTGTTCGAAACTTTTCCTGTTCGAGATTTGGTCTATCCTAAATGTACCAAATCCTATTTTGTCGAAATCGGATTTGCAGAAATTTTGAAAATTCGCTATTTAGGCCATTATGGCTGAACCAAATCGTAATCGACTAAAATATGTCCTTGATCGGGTTCCGGCTGGCTTCCTGGTCGACTCGCAATGGTTGAGTGCCCATGACGTCGCCAAGAGTTCCGCAGCGAGCTATGACCGAGAAGGCTGGCTCGAGCGTGTCGCACGCGGCGTCTATCGCCGACCCTACCCGGGCAAGCCACCGGGAAACGTTGTTGAATGGAAGATGGCGGTGCTCTCGGCCCAGTGGATCATGGGTTATGATTTCCACGTCGGCGGCATGAGCGCGCTGAGCCTCGAAGGGCACAGCCACTATCTCGGCCTCGGCCGCAGCGCGGACGTCTATCTCTACGGCGACGTCCCGTCCTGGCTGTCTAGGCTAACTGTCGATGCGCACGTCTCGATGCGGCGACGGCAGTTGTTCGGTTCGGATTCTCTTGGAATCGAGAATAATGACTTCGACCCTGCGGCAGGCACTGGACCCAACCCCTGGGACTGGCCGTTGCGGCGCTCAACCTCAGAGCGCGCGGTGCTCGAAGCCTTGAACGAACTTCCCGACCAAGAGAGCTTCCACAAGGTAGACATGCTTTTCCAGGGACTGGCGACGCTGCGCCCTGGTCGGCTGAGTGCCCTGCTCGGCGCCTGCAAGAGCATAAAGGTGAAGCGGCTGTTCTTCCTGTTTGCCGATCGCCATCGGCACCGGTGGCTGTCGCATATCGATCGCTCTGGGATCGATATGGGCAAGGGCCCGCGCATGCTGGTCGAAGGCGGTCGCTATGCGGCAGCCTATCAACTCGTCGTGCCAGAGGAGTTTGCGGCGCCCGAGCCAGCCAATGAGGTCGACGATGGCGCGTGAACGCTATGCAGCCCAAGTCAGCCTCCTGGTGAGCGCAATCCCCATCGTGGCCGACGAGCCGGATTTCGCCCTCAAGGGCGGCACGGCGATCAATCTCTTTTACCGGGACATGCCGCGGCTCTCGGTCGACATCGACCTGACCTACGTGCCGCTCCACGATCGCGACACCGCCCTTGCCAACATTGATGCCGCCTTCGACCGCATCGTCGAGCGCACACGGAAAAGCCTTGCTGGCGTCAATGCGCATAGGATCAGCGGCGGGGGCGATGGCGATACCCGGGTGTTCCTCCGTTCCGCCAATGCCGAAGTGAAGATCGAAGTCTCGCCCGTTCTTCGAGGCACCGTGAAGGCGCCTCGCACCATGCGGGTTACGGATGCGGTGGAGGAGGCATTCGGCTTTGCTGAAATGTCCGTACTTTCCTTCGAGGACATCTATGCCGGCAAGATCTGCGCGGCACTCGATCGCCAGCATCCACGGGACCTCTACGACATCCACCTGCTCTACCAGCACGAAGGCATCGACGACGACCTGTTCCGCACTTTCCTGGTCTATGTCGCCTGCTCGGGCCGTCCGGCCCACGAACTGATCGATCCCAACCGCATCGATATTGACCGTGCGTTCGCGCTGGAATTCGACGGCATGACAATCGAGCATGTGCCGCTCGAAACGCTGCTCGCTGCCCGCGAGCGTGTGATCGAGGATATCCGGGCACGGATCAATGGCCCCGCAACCGAATTTCTCCTGTCCCTCCACGATGCACAGCCTGACTTCAGCCTGATTGGCTTACCGGAAGCGGCTGACCTGCCTGCGGTGCGGTGGAAACTGTTCAATCTCAGGAAGCTGATGGTGGCAAACCCTGGAAAGCATGCCGATCTGCGGGGCAGGTTGAATGCTGCCATGGGCAGATAATCTGGCGTCGTAGGCCTGGCAGCTATCGAATCAGCTTCAAGGTGTTCGGTAATCACTCGGGAACGCCCGGTCCCGGTAACCCTTCGCAACCTGCGCAGGCTCGCCTGGCTCGAAACCCTTGGTGGTCGTCCGACGCAGTCCGGTAAAATGGGGGCAGCAACGAAGGGCGTTCGCAATGCCGCAGCTGCGGGCTGAGCCGGCTCGGGTGATCGGATAGCCCTGGGGCCATAATCGCGCTTCAAATTTCAGGAAGCATGACGTATCGCTGGCGGCGTTACAGGTTTGCGACGCAAGAGGATGGAAAGTAGAATAGATGTCAAACGCCAAGCAAATACTGGCGATGTTACGCAGTCGCGCCGAAGGTGACGACGCGCAGTTCTATTCTATTGCCTTACAAGTTGCGGCTTCTGAAGCTCGCCAAGGCCATCGCGACACCGCGAATGAACTTCGTTCCGCAGTTGATGCCGCGCGCGGCGCGGGCGGCGTGAAGGCTTCTATTCCCGTATCTTTTGCTGCCCCGCGCGGCGATCTCGAAGGACTGCTCGACTATCGCGATCCTGTGGTTGATCTTCAGGACGTTATTCTGAGCGCGTCGGTGTCCGAGCGGCTCCATGGAATGCTCTTGCAGCAGCGCAAACGCGATTGGCTGCGCGAACACGGTAAGGTTCCGTCAAGAAGCCTGCTGTTCGTCGGCCCCCCGGGATCCGGCAAAACCATGACGGCCGAGGCGATCGCTGGTGAGTTGAAGCTTCCGCTATTCATCATTCGGCTCGAAACACTGATCACTCGCTATGTGGGTGAGACCGCCGCAAAGCTGCGTCTGGTTTTCGATGAAACCCGGCGTCGGCGCGGGGTCTACCTATTCGATGAATTCGACGCTGTCGGCGGTCATCGCACCGCGACCAACGACGTCGCTGAAATGCGTCGCGTCCTCAACAGCTTCCTTCAGTTCATGGAAGAGAAGACCTCGACGGATAGCCCGATCATCGCAGCCACCAATCATCCGGAACTGCTGGACCGGGCGCTCCTCCGCAGGTTCGACGACGTGCTCGCATTTGAGATGCCGACCGCCGCGCAGATTCGTGCGGTGATCAAGGCCAACCTCAGACCCCTCAAGTTCCAGCGCGCAGGATGGGCCGCGATCGAGCAGGCGGCGCGCGGGCTTAGCCAGGCCGAAGTCGCCCGCGCTGCGAATGAAGTCGTCAAGACTGCGATCCTCGAGCAGAGGAAGCAGACGACGACCCAGGAAGTCGTCGCCAAGCTCACTGAGCGTCAGGCCATGCGAGCGGCGTTTGCGGTGAAGCGCTGAGCCCTGTGAGCGAACACGACCGACCGCACATTGATATCACCGCACTTGCCCAGCGACGTACCTTCAAATCGCCGGGCAGTAACGCGCGCCAGCGCGCACTGAACAGGGTTCGCGGGGATCATGGCCTCCGCCTCATTGCGGAAATTGGCAATGCCTTTGCAGAGGCTGAGGCCGGACAGCGCGGTCTGCCTGAACAGCCAGCAGACCTCGAGCCTGCTGGCGGCGTCTTCATTGAGGTCGAACTCAATCGGAGCGCAGGCGCCACCAACCTTGAACGGCAAAGGGAGGGCACACGGCAAGCGGCCGAAATCGTCGACGAGAACGGCGTGCGCCGCATCGCCCTGTTCGTGCCGGATGACATGCGCGATGCCTTTTCCCAAGTCTTTGAGGACTACACGAACGGGGAACTGAGCGGAAAGGGATCGCCGCCCAAGAAGACCCGGGTCGAACCGATCGAACACATTCGCGCGGCACGCCTGCAAAGTTTCTGGCGCGATGCTCCCGAGGCATTGCCGGAAGACCCCCAGGCGCAGATGTGGTGGGCACTCTGGTGCTTCAAAGATCGCATTGACAGAGTTCTGGGCAGCGCCGCGGTGTTGGGGCTGCAAGTCGGCAACGCCGACACCTTTCTGCGTTTTCCGGAGACGACGGTGATCCCGGCATACGGACGGCGTGCATCAATCGAGATGTTGCTGTTCGCAACCGCAGGCATTTCGGAGCTGCGTCGCGCGAGCGATAGCCCGCTAGTGTTTACCCGGGACCTGAAGGATGACGTTCCGGCATTTATCGATGATCTAGCAGAGCGTGTAACCTGGCCCGGCAATGATGCGCCGGCGGTCTGCCTGCTCGACACAGGGGTCAATCGGGGGCATCCCTTGATCGAACCCGCTCTGTCGTCAAACGATCTGATGGCGATCGACGAGGCCTGGGGCGGGGACGATCATGAACACGGCGCTGGCCATGGGACCGGCATGGCGGGTCTCGCCTTGCATGGGGATCTTGTCGCTCCCCTCGCGAGCAATCAGCCAATCGAACTCACCCACCGTTTGGAATCAGTCAAGATTTTGCCCCCTCCCGGTGTCCCGGACAATGATCCCCATTGCTATGGGCCGATCACTCAGAGCGCCATTCTGCTCGCGGAGATCAACAACCCGGATCGTGAACGTGTTTTCTGCATGGCAGTCACCAACGAGGGGCGCAGCGGATCAGACGCGTCGGCGTGGAGCGCAGCCATCGACCAAGCGGCGGCCGGCGCGGAATCGGGCGATGCTGAAAATCCATCGCCCCGACGGTTGATACTGCTCTCTGCAGGCAACATTCCCGACAATTCCATCGCCGCCGCAATCGCGGATGCTGATGCCTTCCCGGCAGAAGACCCCTCCCAGGCGTGGAATGCCCTCTCGGTCGGCGGATATACGGACAAGACCGGGATCGACGAGGCAGGCTATGACGGTTGGACCACGATGGCACCGGCTGGTGCCGCCAGTCCTTATAGCCGGACATCCTTCCTCTGGGACACCAGCCAATCTCCGTTCAAACCTGAACTCGTTTTCGAGGCCGGGAACAGGGCGCTCAGCCCTTGCGGTGCAGAAGCGGTAGCGGGACTCGATTCCCTCTCCCTCCTCACGGCCTCCCGTCTGGTCGCCCAGAGGCCGCTCGACGCATTCTGGGCGACAAGTGCCGCTACCGCACAGGCGGCGCGAATGGCGGCTCAGCTGACCGCAGCTTACCCGCAGTACTGGCCGGAAACGATCCGTGCTCTAATGGTGCATAGTGCCCGTTGGACCGGGCACATGAATCAAATCGTCGCGCAGTGTGCAACAAAGCGAGAAAAGGCCGACTGCCTGAGGCGATTCGGTTACGGCATCCCTGATCTGAGGCGTGCGATGGCGTCGGCCATCGATGACCTCGCCCTGGTCGCACAAAACACGATACGTCCGTTCCGTATGGAAGGCGGCAGCGTGCGGTTCAATGATTCGCATATCTATCAGCTTCCCTGGCCCCAGGATGTACTTGAAGCGCTGGACAACACTCGGGTGAGATTGAAAGTCGCCCTCTCCTATTTCGTGGAACCCAACCCCAGCTTTGCTACCAATCTGGACCCGGCCCGCTACCAGTCCTTCGGTCTGCGCTTCGATCTCAAGCGCTCACGTGAGACGATTGGAAACTTCAATCGCCGCAACAATGCCGAAGGATACGACAAAGACGCTCCGCGCGCGGTCAATGAAACGAACGACGGCTGGCTGTTTGGCGAGAAGCAGATTTCGTCGGGTTCGCTGCATGTCGACATCTGGGAGGGACCTGCCGTCGAACTTGCCGCCCGCAATGCTCTATATGTCCATCCGATCTCGGGATGGTGGCGCGAGCGCAAGTCGCTCGGAAGACATGACCAAGAGGCGCGCTACGCGCTGGTGATCAGCCTTGAGACGCCGGGCGTTGAAGTGGACCTTCACACGCCAATTTCCGCGTTGGTCCCTGTGCTGGTCGAGGTCCCCATCGAGATTTGAGTTGCAAGCAAGGCCAATGCCGAAGCCTTGGATCCGGGCCATTCAACGCCTCTACGCGATGTCAGGCAATCGCTGTGCGTTTTCCAGCTGTACTGCACCCATAATCGAAGACGGCCCAGGCATGGCGGGCATCAATATGGGCGAAATTTGCCATATACGCGCCAGCAAGCCAGGCGGTCAAAGTGACGTGATGGGGTGGACGCCCCCTGCACAGCTTCGCCTGTGCAGGGGGCGTCCACCCCATCACGTCAGAATGGAAAAATATCCATTAGATGCTGGTGGCAACGGCTTTCAACCTCTCTGAGGCTGCACGGCGGCTGGGGATGCACCGCCGCACCCTCGCCCGGAAGCTGGAGAAGCGCCAGCTGCGCTGAGCGGCGGCCGGGGCGTTCCGCCGCGACGATCAGAAAAACAGATGCGGGCAAAAAAACCGGTGCGGGTTTGGCGCATGGGCGGCGTCTTGTCGGCGAGGGACGCTTCGGTCCGCGCGTCCCTCACCCGGTTTTGCGGTGGCGAGGGAGGGAAGATCGGCGATGGAACGAAGGCTCGTGATCGGCATGGCCGGCGTCCTTGCCATGACGCTGCTCGCCCTGCTCGCCCCGCTGTTCGCCGCTCCTGCGACCTGCAGCGAAACAACATGGCCCGGCCCCGGCTGCGACCGGCTGGAAACGGCCGCGGCCCCGGTGGCATGGAACTGACGCTGGGCGGCCGGCCTGCCGCGTCGCGCACCGTCACGCCCCGCACCGCTGCCCGTCACCCCTTGCCAAGCGCACCGCCGCCGCAGACACAGCAACCGATGACGCAGGGCGGGCTTCAGACCATCTGCCTCACCCATCGGGGCGAATTGCTGCGCTTCCTGCGCGCGCGCGGGGCCGGCGATGCGGCCGAGGATCTGGTGCAGGAACTGTGGATCAAGGCGGCGGCGGGGGCGAACGGGCCGATCCAGGATCCGCTCGCCTATCTCTACCGGGTCGCCAACAATCTGATGCTCGACCGCCGCCGCGCCGAGCTGCGCGCCGCGCGCCGCGACGAGGCATGGTCCGACGCGACCGGCAGCCTGGCGGATATCGCCCCCGATCCGGATGCCGAGACAGCGCTGATCGCGCGCGAGCAGCTGCACGCCGCCGAAGCCGCGCTCGCCGGACTGGGCGACCGGACAGAGGCGATCTTCCGGCGTTTCCGCCTCGACGGGGTGAGCCAGCGCCGCATCGCCGACGAACAGGGGCTGAGCCTCAGCTCGGTCGAAAAGCATTTGCAGCGCGCCTATCGGGCGCTGCTGGGATTGAGGAGACGCCTTGATGACGAATGACCCCGGCGTCGCCCGCCAGGTGCCGCGATGACCCCGCGCGACCAGCAGCCCGACGCAGCGATGGACGCGGCGATCACCTGGCAGATCCGCCTGCGGGACGGATCGGCCGAGGACTGGCGCGCCTTTACCGACTGGCTGGAGGCGGATGCCGCCCATCCGGCCGCATGGGACCGTGTCGCCCTGATGGACGACGCGCTGGGCGCGCTGCCCCCCCGCCATGCGCGCCCCGTCGCCGCCGCGCCTGCCCCAATGCGCGGC
>NZ_JAPFGX010000014.1:0-64193 GCF_059803575.1 Sphingomonas sp. URJC2 | reverse complement strand
GGCCAGATCGGCGACCGCCGGGGCCTCGCGCGCCAGCGCCAGCGCCGATTCGGCGCGGGCGACGGCGGGATCCTTGCGCACCGCCTCGCTCTGCCCGGCGAGCAGCGTCGCCGCCTCGTCAACCTCGCCGGCCGCGACCAGCGCGCGCGCCAGCCCCGAGACGACCGCGGGTTCTTCCGGGGCCATGTCGGCCAGCTGGCGGAAAATGCCGACGGCGCGCGCGCCATCGCCTTCGGTCAGCACCTGTTCGCCCATCGCGATCAGCGGTTCCAGCTCCGCCTCGCGCGCCTGCGCGGCCCCGGTGATGCCCAGCTGCTTCAGAATCTGGTCGAGCGCCTGCGCCAGCTGCCGCTCGGTGCGCGCCGGGGTCAGGTCGGCGACCAGCTGGCCCTGATGCACGGCATAGACGGTGGGGATCGACTGGACGCGGAACTGCGCGGCGATCAGCTGATTCGCATCGACGTCGATCTTGCGCAGCACGACGCCCTTATCGGCATAATCGTCCGCGACCTTTTCGAGGATCGGTGCCAGCGCCTTGCACGGGCCGCACCACTGCGCCCAGAAATCGAGAATCACCAGCGACGTCATCGACGGCTCGATGACCTCGCGCTTGAACGTCTCGATCGCCTCGCGCTCGGCGGGGCTCAATCCCAAACTGGCCAAAGTTCACGCTCCGTTATCTGCCCCCTTATGTGGGGCAAAGCCGGCATATGCCAAGGGACTTGCGCACATCCGAATCAGGCGCTAATGCCCGCCACCTCACCCGCCCCGGTCCGCCGGGGCCACGGCGCCAGAGCGGGCGTAGCTCAGGGGTAGAGCACAACCTTGCCAAGGTTGGGGTCGAGGGTTCGAATCCCTTCGCCCGCTCCAGTTTTCCGAAAATCTTTGGATTTCAGTCGCTGACGCGGAAGCCGCGCCAGCTGGCATTCTCAGCCGATCAGCTTCAGCCCGGCGATGCTGATGACGATCCCGGTGAGCAGGACGAGCCGCAGCGGTGTTGCCGCTTCGCCGAAGAAAACGATGCCGACCAGCACCGTGCCGATCGCGCCGATCCCGGTCCACACCGCATAGGCGGTGCCCAGCGGGATCTGCCGTGCCGCCAGTTCGAGCAGGCTCATCGACAGCGTCACCGAGGCGAGGAAGCCGAGCGTCCAGGGGATGTTGCGGAACCCGTCGACGAATCGCAGGCAGGTGGTGAAGCCGACTTCGAACAGCCCGCCCAGGATGAGGATCAGCCAGGCCATCAGCCGGCCGCCAGCGCGGTGAGGGCCGCGCCCTCGATTCGCCAGGGCTGCCAGCCGCTTTGCGCGCGCGCGCCGATCCGGCTGTAAAACGCCATTGCCTGTTCGTTCCAGTCGAGCACCGCCCAGTCGATCCGCGCACAATCGCGCGCCAGCGCCTCCTGCGCCAGCCGCCGCAGCAGCGCCCGCGCCACGCCGCGCCCGCGCGCCGCTTCGTCGACGAACAGATCCTCCAGATACAGGCTCGGCCGCCCGGTCCAGGTCGAATAGGTCTGGAACCAGAGCGCCAGGCCGAACGGCGCCGCCTCCGGCCCGGCGAGAAAGGCGAACACCTGCGGCGCGGGACCGAACAGGGTGGCGCGCAGCGATTCGGCGGTCGCCGCCACCGCATCGGGGCAGCGCTCATACACGGCGAGCGCCTTGATCAGCCGCAGCACATGCCCTTCATCCCCCGGCCGTGCCAGCCGGATCGCCAGTGTGTCGGTCATTCCATGATCCCCTTTTCGGTTCCGGCCGCGGCCGGCTGACGCGCGGCGACGATGCACCCGGCGACGATCAGCACGGTGCCAATGACGACCGGCCAGCCCAGCCGTTCGCCAAAGGCCAGCCAGCCGATCAGCGCCGCCCAGCCAAAGGCGGTATATTCGACCGCGATCAGCGCCTGCGCCTCCGCCCGCGCATAGGCCCATGAGGTCAGCAGCAGCGACAGGGTGGCGAGCAGGGCGCTGACCAGCAGCAGCGGCAGTTCCGCCGCGCTCGGCCATACCGCCGCCAGCGGGGCGGCGAGCATCAGCACGGCAAAGCTGGTCAGATTCTGGAAAAACGCCACCTCGAGCGGCCGGGCGACCAGCGCCTGTTTGCGCATCAGCACGATGTTGAACGCATAGAGCATCGCCGAGCAGATGATCGCCACCGGCCCGGCAAAGCCGCCGCCGCCCGCCGCCTGCCCGCGCGCGATGAGGATCAGGCCGACGCCCGCCAGCCCGAGCAGCGCGCCGCCAATCGCCCCCGGCCGCACCTTTTCCCCCAGCAGCACGGCGGCGAGATAGAGCGCGAACAGTGGCGCGACAAAGGTCAGCGCCACCGCCTCGGCCAGCGGCATCCGGGCAATGCCCCAGAAGAACAGCACCGCCATCACCGCTGTGATCGCGCCGCGCAGCATGTGCAGCCGCAGCGCCGCTCCGCCCGGCCAGCCTGTCCCCGCCGCCCAGAAGACCAGCCCGGTCGGCACCGTGCCGAACAGCGCGCGCCACAGCATCGCGCTATAGGCCCCCATCGCGATCGCCGCCGCCTTCATCGCCGCGTCCATCACCGCGAACAGCGCGATCCCGGCACAAGCGGCGGCCAGCGGCAGGACGAAGGACGGCGGCAGCGGCATGACGTCATGGCCCCGTTCGGGCGGCGCGGGGCCGGCGGGTTATTCGGCCGCCTGGGCCGCGCCGTCCGCCGCTGCGACAGGGGCGGCCACGCCATCGGCCGCCGCGTTCGCGGCCTCGATCTCGGCCGCCTTCGCCTCCACCAGCCGCACGATATGGTCGATCATGTCGGCATCGTTGACGTGATGGTCGGTGACGCCCGACAGATAGACCATGTGCTTGCCGGCACCGCCGCCGGTCAGGCCGATATCGGTTTCCCGCGCCTCGCCCGGGCCGTTGACGACGCAGCCGAGCACCGACAGCGACAGCGGCGTGCGGATATGCTGCAACCGCGCCTCGAGCGTTTCCACCGTGCGGATCACGTCGAACCCCTGACGCGCGCAGCTGGGGCAGGAGACGATGCGCACGCCGCGATTGCGGATGCCGAGCGCCTTCAGGATTTCAAAGCCGACGCGCACTTCCTCTTCGGGTTCGGCCGACAGCGACACGCGGATCGTGTCGCCGATCCCGAACCACAGCAGCGATCCCAGCCCGATGGCCGATTTGACGGTGCCGCCGATCAGCCCGCCGGCCTCGGTGATGCCAAGGTGCAGCGGACAATCGACCGCCTCGGCCAGCTGCTGATAGGCGGCGACAGCGAGGAACACGTCCGACGCCTTCACCGCGACCTTATATTCGCGGAAATCATGGTCCTCGAGGATGCGGATATGGTCGAGCGCGGATTCGACCAGCGCCTCGGGGCAGGGCTCGCCATATTTTTCGAGCAGATCGCGTTCCAGGCTGCCGGCATTGACGCCGATGCGGATCGCGCAGCCATTGGCCTTGGCGGCATTCACCACCTCGCGCACCCGGTCGGCCGAACCGATATTGCCGGGGTTGATGCGCAGGCACGCCGCGCCCGCATCCGCCGCCTCCAGCGCGCGCTGGTAATGGAAATGGATGTCGGCGACGATCGGCACCCGCGCCGCGCGCACGATCTGCTTCAGCGCCGTGGTGCTTTCAACATCGGGGCAGGACACGCGGATGATATCGGCCCCCGCCTCCTCACAGCGGCGGATCTGGTCGATCGTCGCCTTGACATCGGATGTCGGGGTGTTGGTCATCGTCTGGACCGTCACCGGGGCGTCGCCGCCCACCGGCACGTTCCCGACCATGATCTGGCGGCACTGACGGCGCGCGATATCGCGCCAGGGACGTACGGACATGCTGTTCCCGTTCATCTGCAAGGAAGATCCGCCGCGTCATAGCAGGCTGTGCCCGCGCCCGGAAGCAACCGCGCAACGGCAAGGAAAGCCGCGCCGACGGGGGCGGACGGGTGGCGCGGACCCCGCACTGCCGCTAGGGCACCCGCCATGAGCGAAGCACAAGCAAGATCGCCAAGCCGGTGGAGCCTGGTCGTCCATGGCGGCGCGGGCATTTTGACGCGCGACACCGTGTCCGCCGATCAGGACCGGGCGGCGCGCGCCGGGCTGGCGGCGGCGCTCGATGCCGGCACCGCGATCCTCGTCGCGGGCGGCACCGCGCTCGACGCCGCCGAGGCGGCGGTGCGCGTGCTGGAGGATGATCCCGCCTTCAATGCCGGGCGCGGCGCGGTGTTCACGCGCGACGGGCGGATCGAGCTGGACGCAGCGGTGATGGACGGGCGCGACCGGCGGGCCGGCGCGGTGACCGGCGTCACCGCCACCCGCAACCCGGTCACGCTCGCGCGGCGGGTGATGGAGGCCAGCCCGCATGTGCTGCTGTCGGGCGCGGGGGCCGATCTGTTCGCGCGCGATCAGGGCCTGCCCGCAGCCGGGCAGGACTGGTTCACCACCCCCGAACGCCGCCGCCAGCTCGACGAGCTGCTGAGCAGCGGCGGCGACGCGTTCGACATCGAGATGAAATATGGCACCGTCGGCGCGGTGGCGTGCGACCGCGACGGCCATGTCGCCGCCGCCACCTCGACCGGCGGGGTGATGGGCAAGATCTGGGGCCGGATCGGCGATTCGCCGCTGATCGGGGCCGGCACCTATGCCGATGATCGCGCCGGCGCGGTGTCGTGCACGGGCGCGGGCGAATTCTTCATCCGCGCCGGGGTCGGCCATGAAATCGCCGCGCGGGTGCGGCTGGCCGGGGAGGATCTGCGCAGCGCCGCCGCCGCCGCCCTTGCCGATATGGGCGCACTGGGCGGCACCGGCGGCACGATCGTCGCCGGGCCGGGCGGCGAAGGCTTCTGGCTGTTCAACAGCCGGGGCATGTACCGGGGCCGCGCCGACGCATCGGGGGCGCGGCAGGTCGCCATCTATGGCGATGAAGGCTAGGACGTGCCCGGGCCGGGTGCGACCACCCGGCGGCCCGGAACATGCACCACACCAGAAAACCGGCGCGCTGACGGCCCGCCCATAGCGGGCCTGACCGTCAGACCATCGCCCCGGCGAGCAGCCGGGGCAGATCGCCCGCCTCGCCCCGCGCCTCGGCCATGAACAATTGCTTGAGCGGGGCGAGCCGCTGCACGGCGCCCAGCCCGAACCGGCGCACCGCCGACGCCGCCTCGCCGCGAATGCCGAACAGCCGCGCCAGCCCGTCGGTCGACGCGGCGACAAGGAAGGTGTCGAGGCTGCGCCAGCGGCGATAGCGGTCCATCAGCTGCGGATCGCCCAGATCGAGGCCGAGCCGTGCGCCATCGACCAGCACCTCGGTCAGCGCGGCGGCATCGCGCAGCCCGAGATTGAGGCCCTGGCCGGCAATCGGATGGATGCCGTGCGCGGCATCGCCGACCAATGCCAGCCGGTGATCGGTGATCCGCGCGGCATGATGAAAGCCGAGCGGATAGCTGGACAGCGGTGCCGCAAGCGTCATCTCGCCGAGCAGCCCGCCCATTTTCTTGTGCAGTTCGGCGACAAAGCCGCGCGGGCCGAGCTTCAGATAGCCGGGCGCGTCGTCGCGGGTGACCGACCAGACCAGCCCCGACCGGTTGCCCGGCAGCATCGGCAGGATTGCGAACGGCCCTTCGGGATAGAAGATCTCGTAGGCGATATTGTCGTGCGGGCGTTCATGCTCGATCGCGGCGATGATCGCGACATGTTCATATTGCCAGCGCGCAATCGGAATGCCCGCCGCCTCGCGCGTCGGCGACTGCCGGCCCTCGGCGGCGATCAGCAGCGGCGCGCGCACCTCGCGGCCATCGGCCAGCCGCACCATGACGCCATGTTCGCCGCGTTCGGTCGCGACCGGCCGGGCCGGCATCAGCAAGGTGACATTGGCGGCATCGGCGGCGGCGGCGTGGAGCGCATGACGCAGCGCGCGGTTTTCGAACATGATGCCCAGCGCGCCGTCATCGGCGGCAGGCGCAAAATCGAGCGCGCCGGGTTTCAGCCCGTCCGACACCCGGATCGCGGCAATCGGGCAGCCCTTGCCCTCAAGCAGGGCGCCAAGCCCGATCGCCTCCAGCATCCGCCAGCTCGCCGAGGCGATGGCGGATGCGCGCCCGTCAAAAGCGGGGGCGAGCACGGTTGCCGGTTCGGCCGGATCGATAACGGTCGATGACAGGCCGTGCGCGTCGAGCGCCAGCGCCAGTGTCAGGCCCACAAGGCCGCCGCCGAGGATGATGACGTCGCTGTCCATGGCCCGACAGATAGCGCCTCGCGCGTCACGCGGCCAGCGCGGATCTCTCTCCATTCGGTGCTGCGCTTGACGCCGGAGTCCGGCTGGGCGACATGGGCGGAGCCGGGAACATTTCGCGCACAAAGCCGCCCCGCCGTCTCGGTGGGCAGCAGGCGCGCAGGCGGGCGATGGACGCTGGAGATGAAGGCGATGGCGACGCAGGTGGCGGACGAGGATATGCCCGGCTGGCGCCAGGCGGTGGCGCGCGGCGTGCAGCGCGGTGCGGCGGTGGCCGGTGCGGTCGCGCTGGCGGCGGTCGCGCTGCTGCTCGCGCTCGCGCTGATCAGCTACCGCCCCAGCGATGCCGCGCTCAACACCGCCGCCGCCGGCGCGCCGGGCAATTGGGTCGGGACGCCGGGGGCCTGGGCGGCCGATCTGCTGCTGACCGGCTTTGGCCCGGCCATCGGCCTGATGCTGCCGATGCTCGGCCTGATGGCGCTGCGCCTCTATCATGACCGCGCGGTCGGGCGCTGGCGGCGCAACCTGCCGGTCGCGCTGGTCGGCATCGCGCTGATCGGCGCGGCGGCCGCGGGCATCCGCCCGGGCGCGATCCCCGGCCTGCCGGCGGGCGTGGGCGGGGTGCTTGGTCATCTCGGCGCGCAGCTCGGCCAGCTTGGCCTGTCGGCGATTGCCGATCCGGCAGTGCGCGGCTGGGCCGGGGCCGGGCTGGTCGCGGTTGCCGGGCTGGCCGGGCTGATCGTCTGGACGCTGTGCCTCGAACTCGACGAGATCGAGCGCGACTGGCTGTTGCGGCGGCGCGCCCGGCGCGCGGCGGATGGCGACATCTGGGCGGACGATGCCCCCGCCCCGGTCAAGCGCCCGCGCGCCCCGGCCGAAAAGCGCCGCCCGGTCGAGGCGGACCACCGGCCGCCGCCGGTGATCTCGGTGCCCGAGAAAAAGGACAAGGACCCGCGCCCGCAGCCGCCGGTGCAGGCAAGCCTCGACCTCAAGGACCGTTACGCCCTGCCCCCGCTCGACCTGTTGCGCCCGGCGCCGCCGTCCAGCGGCGGCACGCTCGACACCGCCGCGCTCGAACGCAATGCCCGGCTGCTCGAAAGCGTGCTCGACGATTTCCACGTCAAAGGCTCGATCGTCGAGGTGCGCCCCGGCCCGGTCGTCACCATGTACGAACTGGAACCCGCCGCCGGCATCAAGGCCAGCCGCGTGATCCAGCTGGCCGACGACATTGCCCGCAACATGTCGGCACTATCGGCGCGCGTCGCGACGATTCCGGGCCGCACGGTGATCGGCATCGAACTGCCCAACCAGAAGCGCGAGCCGGTGGTGCTGCACGAACTGGTGGCAAGCAGCGCCTTTGCCGATCAGGCCGGATCGCTGCCGATCATTCTGGGCAAGAACATCGCCGGCGATCCGGTGATCGCCGATCTGGCGCCGATGCCGCATCTGCTGGTCGCCGGCACCACCGGGTCGGGCAAGTCGGTCGGCCTCAATGCGATGATCCTGTCGCTGCTCTACCGGCTGACGCCCGACCAATGCCGGATGATCATGATCGATCCGAAGATGCTCGAGTTGAGCATCTATGACGACATTCCGCATCTGCTGGCCCCGGTGGTCACCGAACCGCCCAAGGCGATCCGCGCGCTGCGCTGGGCGGTCGAGCAGATGGAGGAACGCTACCGGATGATGGCCTCGGTCTCGGTGCGGTCGCTGGCCAGCTTCAACGAGAAGGTGCGGCTGGCCAAGGCCAAGGGCCAGCCGCTCGGCCGCCGCGTGCAGACCGGCTATGACGCCGAAACCGGCCAGCCGCTCTATGAGGAAGAGCAGCTGGTCTATGAACCGCTGCCGCAGATCGTCGTCATTGTCGACGAACTCGCCGACCTGATGATGACGGCGGGCAAGGAAGTCGAATTCCTGATCCAGCGGCTGGCGCAGAAGGCGCGTGCGGCCGGCATCCATCTGATCATGGCGACGCAGCGCCCCTCGGTCGACGTGATCACCGGGGTCATCAAGGCCAATCTGCCGACGCGGATCAGCTTTCAGGTCACCTCCAAGATCGATTCGCGCACCATTTTGGGCGAACAGGGTGCCGAACAGCTGCTCGGCAAGGGCGACATGCTCTACATGCCCGGCGGCAAGCAGATCGCCCGCGTCCACGGCCCGTTCGTGTCGGACGACGAGGTGCGCGCGATTGCCGATCACTGGCGCGCCCAGGGCAAGCCCGATTACATCCAGGCGGTCACCGAAGAGCCGGAAGATGGCGGCTTCGAACTCGACGGCGCGCCGTCGGGCGACGACAGCCCCGAGGATCAGCTTTACCGCCGCGCCGTGCAGATCGTGGCGGAAAGCCAGAAGGCCTCGACCTCCTATGTCCAGCGCCAGCTGCGCATCGGCTATAACAGCGCCGCGCGGCTGATCGAGCGGATGGAAAAGGACGGCAAGGTCGGCCGCCCCGACCATGTCGGCCGCCGCGAAGTGCTGATCGACACCGATGGTCATCCGGTCTGAACTGATCGCGCTGCTGGGCGCGCTGCTGGCCGTCCCCGCGGCAGCAAGCGCCCCGGCGGCACCCGACGAAGCGGCGCTGATCGCCCGCCATGCCGATCTGGTCCGGCGCAGCGGGCCGGTGCTTGAGCTGCGCACCGGCCGGGGCTGGGAAAGGCTGGAAAGCAGCGACTGCGCGGCCACCCCCGACAGCTGCGTCGTCTACACACTCGACCGGGTCTGGGCCGGGCAGCGGCTGTTCGGCATCCGGCTGCAATTCTACGAGGGCGAGGATTACATGGTGATCGCCGCGCATGGCGGCGGGATCCAGACCGGCGCACGGCCGACATTCGCGCCAGCGGGCGGCTTTTTCGCGAGTGCGTTCAGCGACCAGACACGCGGCGATGGCGGCTGGGTGCGGCTGTGGCGGGTGGGCGACGAACAGCCGGTCCGCATGATCGGCACCGGCTTGGGCGAGCCGGCCGATCTGGTGTGGCACGGCGATGCCTGCCTGTCCTTCACCGTCACCGGCGGCGGTCCGCTGGGCGGGCGGGCGGCAGACGACCGGAAACGCTGGTATCTGCACGCCGCCCGGCCCGAATGGCGGCTGAGCGCGCGCCGCCCGGCCGCGTGCCGATAGGGGGACACATCGACAGCCGGGCCGGCAGCCTTTACGCCTTGGGGCAAATCGGAAATCCGACACACAAACGGGAGGGATCATGTTCAAATCCGTGCTGCTTGGCTGCGCCGCGCTGACCGCCACCGCCGCCTTCGCGCAGACCGCCCCCAAGCCGGAGGCGCTGAGCGCCGACGGCATCCCCGCGGTCCCCGCCGCGCTTGCCGACCAGACCCGCCCCTATCTGGAGGTCCGTTCGGGCGCGTTTAGGGCGTGGCACCCGACGCGGCGATCGGCGCTGATCACCACCCGTTTCGGCAATGTCCCGCAGATCCACGAAGTCGCCCAGCCGATGGGCGCGCGCACCCAGATCAGCTTTGAAGCCGATGCGATTGCCGGCGTGTCGGTCGCGCGCGGCCGGGGTGACGTGACGGTGGTGCAGAAGGATGTCGGCGGCAGCGAGTTCTGGCAGCTCTACACCCTTGCCGACGGGCGGCTGAAGCTGCTGACCGACGGCAAGAGCCGCAACTCGCTCAACGCCTGGAGCCATGACGGCCGGCTGATCGCCTATAGCTCGACGCGGCGGAATGGCGTGGATTCGGACCTGTATGTGATGGATCCGCGCGATCCCGCCACCGACCGGATGGTCGCCCAGGTCAAGGGCGGCGGCTGGGGCATCGCCGATTTCGCGCCCGACGGGAAGAGCGCCATCGTCGCCCAATATGTGTCGGTGACCAAGACCAACCTGTTCCGCATGGATCTGGCGACCGGCGCGATGACGCCGATCGGTGATCATCGCCGCGACATCGCCTATTCGGGTGCGAAATTCGCCCCTGACGGCGTGTTGTGGGTCACCTCCGACGACGGATCGGATTTCCAGCGGCTCGGCACGCTCGATCCCGCGACCGGCCGGTTCACCCCGGTGTCGCCGGAGCCGCGCTGGGATGTCGACGGGTTCGACATCGCCGCCGATGGCAGCTTCATCGCCTATCTGGTCAACGAGGCCGGGGCGAGCCGGCTGCGCATTCTCGACACCCGCACGCGCGCCGTCCGCACCGTCGATGCGCTGCCGCAGGGCGTCGCCGGCGGGATCGAAATCGCGCCCTGGGGCATGATCGGCCTGACGCTCAGCTCCGCGACCGCATCGGCCGACATGTATGCGGTCGATCCCGCGACGCTGGCCGTCACCCGCTGGACGCAGAGCGAGACCGGCGGGCTCGATCCGGCGCGCAACCGCCCGGCCGAGCTGGTGACGGTCAAGAGCTTTGACGGGCTTGAGGTGTCGGGCTTTCTCTATCGCCCCGATCCGGCGCGCTTCCCCGGGCGGCGGCCGCTGATCTTCTCGATCCATGGCGGCCCGGAAGGCCAGTCGCAGCCGGGCTTTCTGGGGCGGAACAATTATTATCTGAACGAGCTGGGCGTCGCCCTGTTCTTCCCCAATGTGCGCGGCTCGACCGGCTTCGGCAAGAAATTCGTCTCGCTCGACAATGGCCCGTTCAAGCGCGAGGATTCGGTGCGCGACATTGGCGCGTTCCTCGACGTGCTCGGCCGCGACGCCGGGCTTGATCCGGCGCGGTTCGGCGTGTCGGGCGGCTCTTATGGCGGCTATATGTGCTATGCGAGCGCGATCCGCTTCGGCGACCGGTTCAAGGCCGCGCAGTGCACGGTCGCGATCTCGAACTTCGTCACCTTCCTTGAAAACACGCAGGGCTATCGGCGTGACCTGCGCCGCGTCGAATATGGCGATGAGCGCGATCCCAGGCAGCGGCAGAAGCTGATCGAGATTTCGCCGATGACGCGGGTGGACGAGCTGCGCATCCCGTTGATGGTCGTGACCGGCGGCAATGATCCGCGCGTCCCGGCATCGGAGGCGGACCAGATCGTGAAGGCGGTGCGCGCCAAGGGGCGGACCGCCTGGCATCTGCTCGCCGCCGATGAAGGCCATGGCTTCGCCAAAAAGGCGAATCAGGACTATCTGATGTGGACGACGCTGATGTTCTGGGACCAGAATCTGCTGAAATAAGGCGCTTGGCGGGGGGTTCAGCGCCGGTTCAACGGTGCCGGGCCAGTGTCGGCCCGCCCCCCGTCACAGGAGAAATGATGTTGCTGCGCCCCCGCCAGTCCCTGCACCTGTTCCTGAGCCTTGGCCTGACGGGCGCCCTGACGGGCATCATGCCGGCCCTGCCGGCCGCCGCGCCGGCGATGGCACAGGCCCCCGCACAGCCGGGGGGCGATCTGGCGCGGGTCGGCGCGCATCTGCGCGGGCTGAGCGCGATGACCGCCGATTTCACCCAGACCGACCGCACCGGCAAGACGCTGACCGGGACGCTGTCGCTCAAGCAGCCGGGCAAGATCCGGTTCCAATATGCGCCGGGCGTGCCGCTGCTCGTGGTCAGCGACGGGCGGGCGCTCAGCTTTGTCGACTATCAGGTGCGGCAGGTGTCGCGCTGGCCGATCGGCGGGTCGCCGCTGGGCGTGCTGCTCGATCCGAGCAAGGATCTGGCGCGGGTCGCGCGCATCGTCCCGTCGGGCCAGCCCGATGTGCTGAGCGTGCTGGTCCGCGATCCGAAACATCCCGAATATGGCGCGATCACCCTCGCCTTCACCCAGCGCGGCGATGCGCCCGGCGGGCTGCTGCTGCAGGGCTGGGTCGCGCTCGATGCGCAGAACAACCGCACCACCGTGCGTCTCGCCAACCAGCGGCTGAACCCGCCGCTCAGCGACACATTGTTCCGTTTCACCGATCCGCGCCGCGACCGGCAGCGCTGAACCGCCATTCATCGCAGCGACAGCTTGGGGTGCTAGAAAGGCTTCGTGGTCAAAGAGCTTGGCGGGACTTCCCCCTGTTCCCCGCCCGGAGCCTCTGACCCGCCAGCGTGATGACGCTCGGTCGGCCCCCGCTCCACGCCCCCGGAGCGGGGGTCTTTCCTTGTCGAAGGCCCCCCGCCTGCCTAATGATCGCCCGCGATGGACAGGCTGAAACTCGCTTCGTGGAACATCAACTCGGTCCGCTTCCGGCTGGCCATCGTCGAACGCTTCCTGACCGAGGAAGCGCCCGACATTCTCTGCCTTCAGGAAACCAAGGTCGAGGATGGCAGCTTCCCCGCCGCCGCATTCGCCGCACTCGGCTATCCGCATATCCTGCTCAACGGCCAGCGCATGCATCACGGCGTGGCGATCATCAGCCGCGTGCCGCTGACCGCCGACACGCGCCATGACTGGCAGGACAATGGCGAGGCGCGGCATCTGGGCGTGCGCCTGCCCAATGGCGTCCGGCTGGAAAATGTCTATGTGCCCGCCGGCGGCGACATTCCCGACCGCGATCTCAACCCCAAATTCGGCCAGAAGCTGGATTTCATCGCGCGTATGACGCGCTGGTCGGACACGCTCGATGTGCCGACGATCATGGTCGGCGATTTCAACATCGCGCCGCTGGAAAGCGATGTGTGGAGCCACAAGCAGCTGCTCGACGTGGTCAGCCACACGCCGGTCGAGGTGGAGGCGCTGACCCGGCTGCAACAGGCGCATGGCTGGGTGGATCTGGGCCGCCGCTTCGTGCCCGCCCCGGCGCGCTATTACAGCTGGTGGAGCTACCGCGCGCGCGACTGGGCGGCATCCGACCGGGGGCGGCGGCTCGACCATATGTGGGCCAGCCCCGATCTCGCCGCCACCGCCACCGCCCACCATGTGCATGAGCCGTGCCGGGGCTGGGAAAAGCCGTCCGACCATGTGCCGCTGGTGACGGAGTTCCGCTTTTGAGCGCGGCGGCCCGGGCGATTGACGGGCTGCGCCGCGGCTGGCCGGTGGTGATCGGTGCCGCCGGGCAGGCCATTGCGCTGCTGCCGGTCGAAACCGCCGATGCCACAAGGCTGGCCGCGTTCGACCCCGATCGGCGCGCCGATCTGCTGCTGTCGGCCAGCCGCGCGGCGACGCTCCGGCTCGCCAATCAGGCGGCGGCGGCCACCCCCGGCCAGGCGGTGCAGGTGATGCGCGCGCCCTGGATCGATTTCGATGTCGCGGTTGCGCTTGCCGATCCCGCGCTCGATCTGGCGACCCCGCTCAAAGGGCCGTTCCGCGCGATCCCGGTTGCCGCGCCCGATCTGGCGGCGGCGGCGCTTGAACTGGCGCGGATCGCCGGGCTGCTGCCGGCCTTTTTCGTCAGGGAAACGGCGGCAACCGCCGACATGCTCGGCCCGGCGGACATCGCCGCCGCCGAGGATGCCGCCAATCTGCACATCGCCACGCGCGCGCGGCTGCCGGTGTCGGCGGCCGAAGGGGCGGAAATCGTCGCCTTCCGCTCCGCCGATGGCGGCGATGTCCATGTCGCGCTGGTGATCGGCCAGCCCGATGGCACGCCCCCGCTCGTCCGGCTGCACAGCGAATGCCTGACGGGCGATGTGTTCGGCTCGCTCAAATGCGATTGCGGGCCGCAGCTTCAGGCCGCGCTCCACGCCATGGCTGGATCGGGCTGGGGCATACTGCTTTACCTGCGGCAGGAAGGGCGCGGCATCGGCATCGTCAACAAGCTGCGCGCCTATGCGCTTCAGGATCAGGGGTTTGACACGGTTGATGCCAATGTCCGGCTGGGCTTTGCCATCGATGCGCGCGATTTCCGCGTCGCGGCGCGGATGCTGGCCCTGCTCGGCCAGACGCGGGTGCGGCTGATGACCAACAATCCCGACAAGGTGGCGGAGCTGGGCCGGGCGGGCATCGACGTGGTCGAGCGGGTGCCCCACCGGATGACGCCCAATCCGCACAATGCCCGCTATCTCGACACCAAGCGCGACCGGACCGGCCACCAGCTTTAGGGCGGGGTGAGCTCACCCGGCTCGAAAATGCCCGGATACGGCCGGGCCTGGACACCAGGATCAGGCCATCCCGATCAGCCGGCGGACCTCGTGGAAATCATGGGCGACGACATTGACGCCCCGCGCCTTGAGCCGCGCTTCATGCCCGTCAAGGCAGTGGTTGCCGGCGGCCAGCCCGATCACATAGGCCCCCGATGCCACGGCCCCGGTCGCGCCGACCTCCGAATCCTCAAGGATGACGGTGCGGGCGATGTCGACGCCCAGCGCATCGGCGGCGTGCAGATAGATGTCGGGGGCCGGCTTGCCGCGCGCGACATGTTCGCGCCCGCTGAACAGCCGGTCGCCAAACGCATCGGCCAGCCCCAGATGCGCCAGATGGGTGGCGATCCAGTTCACCCGGCTGGACGAGGCGATGGCGCGCGGCAGGGCCGGCGGCAGCGCGCGGACGAAATCGACCGCACCGGCCACCGCCTCCAGCCCTTCGCGCAGCACCCGGGCATCTTCCTCGGCCCGGCCCTGATGGAACCCCTCGGGCAAAGGGTGGCCGATATGCGCCTCGATCGCGTCGTAAAATGCCTGTCCCGACAGGCCGGAAAAGCGCGTCAGCGCATCCTCGACCGACACCGGATGGCCAAGCTCGGTCAGCAGTCCGGCAAGATGGGCGTTGCCGACATACTCGCTTTCGATCAGCACGCCGTCGAAATCGAAGATGATCGCATCGAACCTCATGCGCGCGGCCCGAACAGCGCCGAGCCGACACGGACATGGGTTGCCCCCAGCGTCACCGCCGTCTCGAAATCGTCGGACATGCCCATGCTGAGCAGCGCCAGGCCATGGTCACGCGCAATCTTGGCAAGCAGCGCGAAATAGGGTGCCGGCTCGACCCCCAGCGGCGGCACGCACATCAGCCCGGCCGGGGCCAGCCCCGCGCCGCGCGCCTCGGCAAGCAGCGCCGGCAGATCGGCCACCGCGCAGCCGCCCTTTTGCGGTTCGTCGCCGATATTGACCTGCACGAACAGCGTCGGCGCGCGCCCCGCCCGGTCGATGGCGCGTGCCAGCGCGGTGACCAGCGACGGACGATCGAGCGCATGGATCGCGTCGAACAGCGCCACCGCCTCATCCGCCTTGTTCGATTGCAGCTGGCCGACCAGATGCAGTTCGATCCCGTCATGCGCGGCGCGCAGCGCCGGCCATTTCGCCGCCGCTTCCTGCACGCGGTTTTCGCCGAACCGGCGCTGCCCGGCGGCGATCAGCGGGCGGATCGCCTCGGCATCATGGGTTTTGGACACAGCGATCAGCGCAATATCGGCCAAGTCGCGCCGCGCGACTTTGGCCGCATGGGCAATGCGCTGCTGCACGGCGGCCAGCCGGGCGGCAGGGCCGTCGGAATCGGGGGCGATGGGCGTTGCGGCAAGGGTCATGGCCGCTGCTATAGGATAGGGCCATGGCCCAACGCCACCGCCCTCTGTCCCGAAACGCGCCGCTCGCACGCAGCCGGTCGCTGCCGCGATGCTGGCTGCTGACCGATGAGCGGCAGGGCGCGGCGCTGTGGCCGGCGCTGGCGCGGATGCCGCGCGGGGCGGGGATCGTCATCCGCCATTACCGGCTAGACCCTGCCGCGCGGCGCGCGCTGATCACCCGCATCCGGGCCATCGCCCGGCGGCGCGGGCTGGTCGTGGTGCTGGCCGGCCCGGCGCGCGAGGCGGTGCGGCACCGATTGGACGGTGTCTATCAACACCCACGGCACGGCCACCCCCGGCTGATCGAACTGGCGACCGCGCATGACCGGGCAGAGCTGGTCGCCGCCGCGCGGCGCGGCGCGGATCAGGTGCTGCTGTCGCCGGTGTTCGCCACCCGCTCCCATCCCGGAGCGAGGGTGCTGGGTCCGGTGCGGTTCGGCCTGCTGGCGCAGCGGGCGCGGCTGCCGGTGATCGCGCTGGGCGGCATGACGTCAGACCGGGCAAAGCGGCTGGCGGCGCTGGGGGCGCAGGGCTGGGCCGGGATCGATGGCTGGGGCGCGGACCGGTCGAACCGACCGGACCCGATCAGAACTTGAACGCGGTGCCGATATAGACCGCCTGCGCATCCCGGCGGCGATCGTCGACCAGCTTCAGCCGGTCGCGATCCTCGGCGCGGTAGCGGACACCCGCCGTCACGTCGATGTTGCGCGCTATGCGATACGAGCCGCCAAGATCGAACGAGGTCGACTGGCCGCCGGTCAGCTTCGACACCGGATCCATCGGCCGGTCGCGCTCGACCTGGATGCGCCCGCTCCAGCGCGGGGCGTTGTAGCTGAGGCCGAGATCGACGCGCTCGCGGCTGCCCGGCGTACCGGCAGTGTCGATCCGCGCGACATCGCCCGACAGGGCAAATCGTTTCCAGCCGACGGCGACGCCCAGATTATAGGCAATCGGTGTCAGCGTGACCGCGCCGACATTGCTGCGCGTCGCGTCGCCGCGGGCGACGTTGGAGGCCGCGCGTACGGCGACAGTGACCGAGCGGGTGCCGGTGCCGATGGCGGCCGGCGTGAAGCGGAATCCGCTATGGCCCATGCCGGCCCGGGCCAGCGACGCGGCGACGCGCGGATCGGCGGCGGCCGGGGTGAAGGAGCCGATGCCGCCCCGGGCGCTCAGCCGCACCGGGCGCTCGGCAGCAGCGCGGGGCGCGCCGAACACCGGCGACATTGCGGCACCGACGACGGCCAGCGCCGCGCCCCCCGCAATCCACCAGTTTCGACTCATTGCCATCACGCGCTCAAATGCCCCCGATCCATATTTCCAACTATATGATGTTTTTTGGCTTTGCCACCGCCCCGGAGTCGCTTTCCCGGCGAGTGTGGCCGCAAGCCCACAGCACGGGCATGGCAGGGACGCTTGCGGGGGCGGGGCCAGAGCCTATAACGGCGCAAACGCCATAAGCCCCGATCCTGAGGAAAAAGAATGCCGCGCTTGAGCCGTGCCGCCGCGTTGCTGCTGACCGCATCCCTGAGCCTGGCGGGATGCCAGTGGATCAAGGACGATCTGTCCAAGGGCCTGGGCGGCGGCAGCAAGAAGGATCGCAGCCGCGAGGCCGATATCGCCGCATCCAAGGTCACGACCATCGGCGTCAACGCCTATCTGTGGCGCGCCGCGCTGGAAACGCTGTCGTTCATGCCGCTGGTGCAGACCGATTCCAATGGCGGCGTGATCGTGACCGACTGGTATGTGAACCCGGCCGCCCAGAGCGAGCGGATGAAGGTGACCGTCACCATCCTCGATCAGGATCTGCGCGCCGACGGGCTGCGCGTCGCCGCCTCGCGCCAGACGCTGCAGAACGGCCAATGGGTCGATGCGCCGGTGCAGGCCGCGACCGTGCAGAAGCTGGAAGACATCATCCTGACGCGGGCGCGCGACCTGCGCCGCGCCACCATTGCCGAGTAAGCCCCGATGACCGCGCGCTTCAATCCGCGGGCGGCCGATGCACGCTGGCAGAAGGTCTGGGCCGAACGCGGCACCTTCCATGCGTCGGACGACAGCCTCAAGCCCAAAACCTATGTGCTGGAGATGTTCCCCTACCCTTCAGGGCGCATCCATATGGGCCATGTCCGCAATTACACGATGGGCGATGTGCTCGCCCGGTTCCGCCGGATGCAGGGCATGGAAGTGCTGCACCCGATGGGCTGGGACGCCTTTGGCATGCCCGCTGAAAATGCGGCGATGGAAAAGGGCGTCCATCCCGGCGACTGGACGCGCGCCAACATCGCGGCGATGCGCGACCAGCTGAAATCGCTCGGCTTTGCGCTCGACTGGAGCCGCGAACTCGCAACCTGCGAGCCGGAATATTATGGCCAGGAACAGGCGCTGTTCCTCGACCTGTTCCAGCACGGCCTGGTTTACCGCAAGGAATCGGCGGTCAACTGGGATCCGGTCGACCAGACGGTGCTGGCCAATGAACAGGTGATCGACGGCCGGGGCTGGCGCTCGGGCGCGCTGGTTGAAAAGCGCAAGCTCAGCCAGTGGTTCCTGAAGATCACCGACTTTGCCGACGATCTGCTCTCAGGGCTCGGCACGCTCGAACATTGGCCCGAAAAAGTGCGGCTGATGCAGGAAAACTGGATCGGCCGCAGCCAGGGGCTGCAATTCCGCTTCGCCTTGTCGAACGGCGGCGATGTCGAGGTGTTCACCACCCGGCCCGACACCATGTTCGGCGCAAGCTTCGTCGCTGTCGCCGCCGATCATCCGCTGGCGGCCGCAATCGCGGCGGAAAATCCGGCGGCGGCGGCGTTCATCGCCGAATGCCGCGCCGGCGGCACGACCGCCGCGGAGCTTGAAACTGCGGAGAAAAAGGGCTTCGACACCGGCCTCACCGCCGCCCATCCGTTCGATCCGGCGATCCGCCTGCCGGTCTGGATCGCCAATTTCGTGTTGATGGATTATGGCACCGGGGCGGTGTTCGGCGTGCCCGCGCATGACCAGCGCGACATGGATTTCGCGCGCAAATACGGTCTGCCGGTCACCCGCGTGGTTGCCGATGGCGATGCGGTCGACCCGGCATTTGACGGCAATGAAGCCTATACCGGCCCCGGCCGGATCGTGAATTCGCGTTTCCTCGACGGCATGGATGTCGACACCGCCAAGCGCGCGGTGATCGACCGCGCCGAGGCCGGGGGCTGGGGCCGCGGGACCACCGTCTGGCGGCTGCGCGACTGGGGCGTGTCGCGCCAGCGTTACTGGGGCACGCCGATCCCGATCATCCATTGCGACAGCTGCGGCGCGGTGCCGGTCCCGCGCGACCAGCTGCCGGTGCGGCTGCCCGAGGATGTCAGCTTTGACATTCCCGGCAATCCGCTCGACCGCCATCCGACATGGAAGCATGTCGATTGCCCCCAATGCGGGGCCAAGGCGCGGCGGGAAACCGACACGCTCGACACCTTTGTCGATTCATCCTGGTATTTCATCCGCTTCGCCAGCCAGCCCGCAGACCGGCCGTTCGACAAGGCGGTGGCCGAAAGCTGGCTGCCGGTCGCGCAATATATTGGCGGGGTCGAGCATGCGATCCTGCACCTGCTCTACGCCCGCTTCTGGACCCGGGCATTGCAGCGGATCGGGCGTCTTGACGTCAGCGAGCCGTTCACCGGCCTGTTCACCCAGGGCATGGTGACGCACGAAACCTATCAGGGCCCCGACGGCAAATGGCTGAGCCCCGACGATATCGAGAAGCGCGACGGCGGTTTCGTCACCCGTGACGGCCAGCCGGTCACCGTCGGCCGCGTCGAGAAGATGTCGAAATCGAAAAAGAACGTCATCGATCCGACCGGCATTATCGATGCCTATGGCGCGGACGCGGTGCGCTGGTTCGTGGTGTCGGATTCGCCGCCCGAGCGCGATCTCGAATGGTCGGCCAACGGCATCGAGGGCGCGTGGCGGTTCGTCAACCGCGTCTGGCGGCTGGTGGCGGGGCTGGAACCGGCGACGGGCGACGATGACGCGCTGGAGCGCCGGCGGCACCGGACGATTGCCGGCGTCGCTGCCGATATCGAGGCGCTCGCCTTCAACAAGGCGATCGCCAAGCTGTATGAACTGACCGGGGCGATCGAAAAGGCGGCACCCTCTGCCGCGCGCAACGATGCGATCCGCACGCTCGTGCTGCTCGTTGCGCCGATCATCCCGCATCTGGCCGAAGAGGCATGGGAGCTGCTGGGCGAGGACGGGCTGATCGCCGATGCCGGCTGGCCGGCGCATGACCCGGCATTGCTGGTCGAGGACCAGGTGACCATCGCCGTGCAGGTGAATGGCAAGCTGCGCGACACGCTCACCGTGGCGCGGGGCCAGCCGCGCGAGACGATCGAGGCGCTGGCACTCGCCGCGCCCAATGTCGCGCGCATGCTGGAGGGCAAGGCCCCGCGCAAGGTGATCGTGGTGCCCGACCGGCTGGTCAATCTCGTCGCATGACCGGGCGGGCGCTCCTCGCTGCGCTTGGCCTCGCGCTGCTGCTGCCCGGCTGCGGGCTGCGGCCGCTTTATGGCGGCGGTGCCGGCTCGGGCGTCGCGCAGGCGCTGGGCGACGTCAGCGTCGGGCCGATTGCCGGGCGCGACGGCTGGCTGGTGCGCAGCGCGCTGCAGGACCGCTTCCCCGTCGCCGCCGGGGCACAGCCGCGCTACCGGCTGGACATCACGCTTGAGGACAAGATCGAAGGCTTTGGCGTGCGCGCCGACGATGCGGTGACGCGCGAGCGGCGGACGCTGCGCGCCCGCTATCAGCTGGTCGAGCTGGCCAGCGGCAATGTGGTGCTGGATGCGACCGCCGGGTCGGATGCGGGCATCGACGTCGTGCGGTCCGAATATGCGACCATCGCCGCCGAAAACAGCGCGCTCGAACGGCTGGCCAGCGAAGTGGCGGACCAGATCGTCGCCCGGGTGGCGCTGTTTGCATCACGCCAGACCGCGCCGTGACGGACGGGCGGTAACGCGGGCGATGAAGGCTGCGAAGCGCCCTGACGTCGAACGGGCGATCGAGCGGCTGGACGATTCGATCCGGCTGTTCCTGTTTCACGGGCCGGACGAGGCAGGCTCGGCGGCG
This sequence comes from Sphingomonas sp. URJC2, assembly GCF_059803575.1. Lineage (NCBI taxonomy): Bacteria > Pseudomonadati > Pseudomonadota > Alphaproteobacteria > Sphingomonadales > Sphingomonadaceae > Sphingomonas > Sphingomonas sp. URJC2. The sequence goes on along the minus strand of NZ_JAPFGX010000014.1, from coordinate 43,511 downwards.
CTGGCCGACCGGGTCGGCGCACGGCTGGGCGCGGACGCCGACCGGATCGATGCCGATGGCGCACAGCTTGCCCGCGACCCGGCCTGGCTCGCCGATGAAGCCGCCGCCCAGTCGCTGTTCGGCGGGCCGCGCTGGATCAAGGTGCGCACGAGCGGCGACGAGGTGCTGTCGGCGGCAGAGGCTTTGCTTGCAGCGCCGCGCGCGGGCAATCCGGTGGTGATCCTGACCGGCACGCTCAAGCCGGCCTCCAAACTGCTCAAGCTGGCACTGGCCGCGCCGGCGGCGCTGGCCTTTGCCAGCTATGTGCCCGAGGGCGGCGATGCCGTGCGGCTGGCGGTCGGGCTGGGCGCGGCGCGCGGGCTGACCCTGTCGGGGGACACGGCCCGGACGCTCATCGATGCCAGCGGCGGCAACCGGGCCGTGCTGGAACGCGAGCTCGACAAGCTGGCCGATTATCTCGACGCGGATGCGGCCACACCGCGCAGCGTGTCGCCCGACGCGCTGGCGGCCATTATCGCCGCCGACCGCGATGCGGATCCGTTTGACGTGATCGACCCGGTGCTGACCGGGATGGCGCGCGACGTGGCCGACCAGATCCGTCAGGGCGCAGTGGCCGGGCCGGAGGCGGTGGCGGTGATCCGGGCGGCATTCCGGCGGGTGTTGCAGCTGGTCGCGCTCCGGATCGACGCGGATGAGCGCCAGAGCATCTCGGCAGCGCTGGACGCCGCCGGCAAATCCTTGTTCTGGAAAGACAAACCGGTGATCGAAGCGGCGCTGCGGCGCTGGGACGGGCCGGGCCTCGCCACCATCATCGACCGGCTGACCGACGCCAATGCGCAGATGATGCGCCCCGGCAGCCCGGCTGCGCTGATCGCTGCCGAGCAGCTGCTGACCATCGCCCGGGCAGCGGCACGGCGACGCTAGAGCGGTTTCCGGGTCGCCGGGTGAGCCAACCCGGCGCGGTCAGATCCGCTCGCCGGACAGGCGCTGGCAGATCAGATCGAGCTGATCGAGGCTCGAATAGCCAAGGGTGACGCTGCCGGCGGTGCCACTATGGCTGATCTTGACCTTGAGGCCGAGCAGATCGCCCAGTTGCCGCTCGAGCGCGGCAATATCGGCATCGGCCGCCTGCACGCGCGGCGCGCCGCTCTGCGCCGGCGCACCGCCAGTGCGGACGTCGCGGGCCAGCCGCTCGGTCTCGCGCACCGACAGCCCCTTGTCGATCACCATCTGCGCCAGCTTTTCAGGGTCGCGGGCGGTGATCAGCGCACGGGCATGACCCATGGACAGCCGGCCATCCGCCACCGCAGCCCGCACCGGGGCCGGCAGATCGAGCAGGCGCAGCAGATTGGCGATATGGCTGCGGCTTTTGTGGACGATCCGGCCCAGCGCTTCCTGGCTGTGGCCGAACCGGACGATCAGCTTTTTATACGCCTCGGCTTCTTCGATGGCGTTCAGATCCTCGCGCTGGATATTCTCGACCAGCGCCAGCTCAAGCGTTTCCGCCTCGTCGAAATCGCGGACGATGACGGGAACCTGATGCAGCCGGGCCCGCTGTGCCGCGCGCCAGCGGCGTTCGCCGGCGACGATCTGATAGCCGCCGCCAAAGGGCCGCGCGACGATGGGCTGGATCAGCCCGCGCGATTCGATCGAGCGCGCCAGCTCGTCGAGCGCAGCATCATCGAAATGCCGGCGCGGCTGCTCGGGATGCGGCTGCAGCTCGGCGACCGGCACCATCTGGATGCCGCGCGACCGCTCGCCGGCCGGCGCGACCGGCTCTTCGCGCACCGCCTCGCCCAGCAGCGCCGACAGGCCACGGCCAAGCCCGGCGGGCCGTTTGCGGTTTCCCTCGCTCATTCTCGTCCCCTGGCCGTTCGTCGCCCTTGCCTCACCACGCTCACGCCGCGCGCGCACTCGGCGGCAGTCGCCCGATCAGCTCGCGGGCCAGCGCGATATAGGCTTCCGAGCCGGGGCAGCGATGATCATAGATCAGCGCCGGCACGCCATGGCTGGGCGCTTCCGACAGGCGCACATTGCGCGGAATGACGGTGTCGAACACCACCCCGCCCAGGCAGGTGCGGACATCCTCGGCCACCTGCTCGGTCAGGTTGTTGCGCCGGTCATACATGGTCAGCGCAACCCCGAGGATCGCCAGCGCGGGATTGAAGCGCGCGCGGATACGATCGATGGTCTGAAGCAGCTGGCTCAGCCCTTCGAGCGCGAAAAACTCGCATTGCAGCGGCACGAGCAGCGAATCGGCGGCCACCATCGCGTTGATCGTCAGCAGCCCCAGCGAGGGCGGGCAATCGATCAGGCAGATGTCCCAGCGGCCCGGCGCGCCGGTCAGCGCATTGCGCAGCCGGTGGGTGCGCTGGTCCATCTCGACCAGCTCGATCTCGGCCCCCGACAGATCGACGGTCGCCGGCACCAGATCGAGGCGCGGCACCTTGGTGGGCACCACGGCATCGGCAAGGCTGCACTGGGCGGTCAGCAGGTCATAGCTCGAATGGCTGCGCTGCGCCTGGCCGACGCCAAGCCCGGTCGACGCATTGCCCTGCGGATCGAGATCGACAAGCAACACCCGCCAGCCGGTCGCGGCAAGCGCGGTGGCAACGTTGATCGCGGTCGTGGTTTTCCCCACCCCGCCCTTCTGGTTAGCGACGCCAATACAGATCATCGTGCTGCCCGCCTGACCTGGGTCGCGACGACGATCCGTGCCTGATCGTCCGTCACGCTCTGTTTCACGTGGAACACACCCTGCCATGCCCCGCGTGCGGCTTCCAGTTCAGACTGCGCGCTGCGGCCCTTGGGCAGGATCCAGACTGTGGATAAGTCGGCGACATGGGCGGCGGACGCGAAAATCTGCGGCAGTGGCGCATAGGCCCGCGCGGTAATCGCGGCATGGGCACCGGCCGGCAGCTTCTCGACCATCATCTGGTGCACGCTGACATGGGTCAGCCCGAGCGCTTCGGCGGCTTCACGGAGAAACGTCACACGGCGGGCGCGCGGTTCGACCAATGTCACCGGGCGGCCGGCCAAAGCCGCGATCACCAGCCCCGGCAGACCCGGTCCGGAACCAATGTCGAGCCAGGTGGCGGCATCGGGCGCATGATCGATCAGCTGCGCCGAATCGACGATGTGGCGGCCCCACACAATCGCCTCGCTGGGCCGCGCGATCAGATTTTGCCGGCCATTTTCGGCCAGCAGCAGATCGACATAGCGCCCGAGCCGGTCACACGCGGTTTGCGGCCAGCGGGCGGCAAGCCACGCCCGCGCTTCCTCCTCGGTCACGCCGCGCGCTTCTGGCGATGCGCGAGGATCGTCGCCAGCGCCGCCGGGGTAACCCCGCGAATCCGCCGCGCAGCCTCGAAATCGGCGGGCCGCGCCGCTTCCAGCCGTTCGACCATCTCGTTCGACAGGCCGGGGATGGCGCGATAATCGAGATCGGCCGGCAGGATCACCGATCCGGCCTGACGAAGGGCACGGACCTCAGCCTCCTGCCGCTCAAGATAGGGCGCGTAACGGGCATCCTCGATCGCGCCATCGAGGATCGCACGATCGGCCCCGGCCAGATCGGGCGCGGCGCGCAGCAGCGCGGCTGCGTCGACACCGGCATGCCGCGCCCATTCCGCCAGCGGGCGCGGCGCGCCATCGCCCGGCAGCCCGGCCACGCCAAGCGTCTCGGCGCGGACCTTGCGCGCAAACACGCTGGCGATCTCGGCCCGCGCCGCCGCCCGCTGATCGAACAGGGCGCGACGTGGCGCACCGACACAGCCCAGCTCGACGCCGAGCGGGGTCAGCCGCTCCATTGCATTGTCGGCGCGCAGCCGCAGCCGATATTCGGCCCGTGCGGTCAGCATCCGATACGGCTCGGTCACGCCCTGCAGCGTCAGATCGTCGATCATCACGCCAATATAGGATTGCGCCCGATCAAAGATGCACGGCCCCTGCCCGCCGGCATGGCGCGCGGCGTTCAACCCCGCGACCAGCCCCTGGGCGGCGGCTTCCTCATAGCCGGTGGTCCCGTTGATCTGCCCGGCCAGGAACAGGCCCGGCAGTGCGCGCAGCTGCAAATCGGCGGTCAGCGCGCGGGGATCGATATGATCATATTCGACCGCATAGCCCGGCTGGACGATCTCCGCCCGCTCGAGCCCGGCGATGGTGCGGACAAAGGCAAGCTGGCTGGCCGCCGACAGGGATGTCGAGATGCCGTTGGGATAGACGGTGGCGTCGTCCAGCCCCTCCGGCTCCAGAAAAATCTGATGGCCGTCGCGGTCGCCGAAGCGGACGATCTTGTCCTCGATCGACGGGCAATAACGCGGCCCCTGCCCTTCAATGGCGCCGCTGAACAAAGGCGATTCATCGAGCGCAGCACGGATGACGTCATGCGTCGCCGCATTGGTGCGCGTGATCCCGCAGGCAATGGTCGGATTGGGCCGATCATCGACCATGGCCGACATCGTCCAGCCGGGCGGATCGGACGGCTGGCTGTCCAGCCCTGCCCAGTCGATGGTCCGCCCGTCGAGGCGCGGGGGCGTTCCCGTCTTCAGGCGCGCGATCGGCAGGCTCAGCGCGCGCAGCTGATCGCCCAGCCGCTGGGCCGCCGGCTCATTGGTCCGTCCGCCAGTCTGGGTCTCCCGGCCGCAGAACATCCGGCCATTGAGGAACGTGCCGGTGGCAATCACCACCGCGCCTGCCAGCACTTGGCGGCCGTCGCCAAGCTCAACCCCAGTGACGCGCCCGCCAGCGACCAGCAGGGCCGCAACCTCGGCCTCGACAATCTCCAACCCCGGCTGATCGGCCAGCATCTGCTGGATGGCAGCCTTGTAAAGGCGCCGATCCGCCTGCACGCGGGGGCCACGCACCGCCGCGCCCTTCGACGCATTGAGCATCCGGTAATGGATCGCGGCGGCATCGGCGGCGCGGCCGATCAACCCGTCAAGCGCATCGACCTCGCGGACCAGATGGCCCTTGCCCAGCCCGCCAATGGCCGGGTTGCACGACATCGCCCCGACGGTCGCATGGGCGAAGGTGACCAGCGCGGTGCGCGCACCGAGACGCGCGCTCGCAGCCGCCGCCTCGCAGCCGGCATGGCCGCCGCCAATGACGATCACGTCGAACATGACCGTCCTAAAGCCGCGAACATCGCCAAAAGTCAAAAATGTTCCACGTGGAACGGGCTATTTGCCGACGCAAAAGGTGCTGAACAGCGCATCGAGCATCTCCTCAGTGCCCGCCCTGCCGGTCAGCGAATCGAGCGCCTGCCGGCACCGGCGGAGCAGCTCTGCCCGGATCAACTCGTCCGGCTCGCCGCGAAAGGCGATCAACAACTCATGGCATTCGACCACCAAAGCCCGCTGTCGCCGGTTGAGCGCAGCCTCCCCTTCCACCGGCAGCAATGTCCGCGCCGCGGCAATCAGCCGGTCCGCCAAGGTCCCGAGCCCCCGCCCGGTCGTCGCGGACACCGCCAGACGGCCCGGCGGCGGAGTTTCACGGCCGGGCAGATCGGCCCGGGCATGAACCGGAATCACCACGTCCGGCCCATCTTCCCCCACCATCTCCGGCTCAGGCGCAGCGTCGTCGAGCCAGACGAGAATATCGGCGCCGCGCAGCCGTGCGCGCGCGCGTTCGATCCCGATCCGTTCGATGGCGTCCCCGGCTTCGACGCGCAGCCCCGCCGTGTCGGTCAGCACAAAGGCGATGCCCCCGAGCCGCACCGGTGCTTCGATCACATCCCGCGTGGTGCCGGCCATGGGGGAGGTGATCGCCACATCCCGCCCAGCCAGAGCATTGATCAGACTAGATTTTCCGGCATTTGGTGGGCCGGCAAACACCACCCTTACCCCGTCATGCAGCCGCTCCGCCTCAGGCCGCGCGCGCAATGCGGCCATTTCCGCGTCGAGCGCTGCGGCAATATCCGCAATCCGCCCATCCGCGACCGGCACATCGTCTTCGTCCGACTGGTCGAGCGCCGCCTCAACCAGCGCCGACAGCATCAGGACCTGCTGCCGCCATCGCTCGACCTCAGCGGACAGCCGGTTCCCCGCGAGCGCCGCCCGCCTCTGCCCTTCGGTTTCGGCGCGGAGCAGATCGGACAGCGCCTCGACCTGCACCAGATCCATCCGACCATTTTCAAACGCCCGCCAGGTGAACTCGCCGGGCCGCGCCGCGCGCAGGCCGGGCAGGTCGGCCAGCGTCCGTTCAACCGCCGCCACGACCGCACGCCCGCCATGCAGGTGCAGCTCGACCAGATCCTCACCGGTCACGGAGGAAGCCGCAGGGAAAAACGCCACCAGCGCCGTGTCGAGCACCGCCCCGTCCGCATCGCGCAGGGTGCGCAGCGACAGGCGCTGCGGCCCGGGCACCGCCCCGGCCAGCCGAACAAGCACCTGCTGCGCCGCGGGGCCGCTGATCCGCATCACTGCAATCGCTGCCGGCGGCGAACCGCTCGACAGCGCAAAAATCGTCTCCGTCACGCCTTGCGACCGCTCATCCCGTCGAGCAGCTGCTGCCACATGCGGAACCCGGCATCGCTCATCGGGCCCCAGCTTTTGAACATCGCCTCGACCGCTTCGCCGCTCACGCCATTCTTCACCGTATCGACCAGCTGGGCGACATAGGCCTCGTGCACGGGTGTCAGGTCGGGCAGGCCCAGAAAACGCCGCGCCTCTTCGGGCGTGCAATCCACCTCGACATTGAACTTCATCCTGTCCTCCCGCTTGAGCCGCGCCGCGCCGCGCTGCTAACGGCGAAACAGTGACGCGGGGGCGCGCGATCCGCAAGCAAGGGAGAGACGATATGGGCCGCACAATCAGCATCGAGACCCTGGCCGGCGATGGCCGCTTCAAAGGCTATGCCGCCGAACCGGAAGGCCCGCCGCGCGCGGCGATCATCGTCATCCAGGAAATCTTCGGCGTGAACGAAGGCATCCACCGCAAATGCGACCGCTGGGCGAGCCTCGGCTATCTGGCGATTGCACCCGATCTGTTCTGGCGGCTGGAGCCGGGCATCGAGCTTGACCCCGACGTGCCCGAGCAATTCCAGCGTGCGCTCGGCCTGTTCGGCCAGTTCGACCAGAATGCCGGGGTCGCCGATATCGAGGCGACGATCCGCACTGCGCGCAGCATGGGCGCGGCCAAGGTCGGCTGCGTCGGTTATTGCCTGGGCGGACGGCTGGCGTTCATGGCGGCCGCACGCACCGATATCGACGCCAGTGTCGGCTATTATGGCGTCGGCATCGACAATCTGCTGGGCGAGCGCCACGCGATCGCCAATCCGCTGATGCTGCACATCCCGACCGCCGACCATTTTGTCGGCCCCGACGTGCAAAAGGCAATGCATGACGGGCTGGACGATCATCCGCGCGTCGTGCTGCACGATTATGCGGGTCTCGATCACGGCTTTGCCGCCGAAATGGGCCAGCGCCGCAATGACGAAGCCGCGCGCCTCGCCGATGGCCGCACCGAAGCCTTTTTTGCCGAACATCTGGGCTGAAGCGGACGACCCGATTGCCTCGGATCCTTCGCTCCAGGCCTGTGATTTACCGCATTTTCTAAGTCACCGGGTGATTGAACGCGGCTTGAAAATGCTCCCAGCAGACCGGCTGACACATGAAAATGGCCCCGGAGCAGAAGCTCCGGGGCCTTTTTCATGTCGCTCAGATCATCTCAGGCGAACAAGGTGCCGATGCCGACCTTGGGATCGACGACACCTTCATAGACCATGGTGCCCGCGACGTAGAGGATCACGACCAGCCCGACATAGGCGATCCAGCGATACCGCTCGATATATTTCGCGATCACATTGGCCGCGATCCCCATCAGCACCACCGACAGCAGCAGGCCGACAATCAGGATCCCCGGATGGTCACGCGCCGCACCGGCAACCGCAAGCACATTGTCGAGGCTCATGCTGACATCGGCAACCGCAACCGCCCATGCGGCAGCAGCAAAGCTCTTGGCCGGCGCGACGCCCGAATCCTCATCGCCGACGATTTCCGGCGAGTCACCGCTCTGCCCCGCCGGGCGCAGTTCGCGGAACAGCTTCCACGACACCCACAGCAGCAACAGCCCGCCGGCGAAAATCAGCCCGACAATCTGCATCAGCTGGGTGACGATGAGTGCAAAGGCGATGCGCAGCACCAGCGCGGCAATGATGCCGATCATGATCACCTTGCGGCGTTGATCGGCCGGCAGGCCAGCCGCCAGCGAGCCGACGACAATCGCATTGTCGCCCGCCAGCATGATGTCGATCATCAGCACCTGGCCAAACGCGGCCAGTGCGGCGGGCGAACCGAGATTGGAAAAATCGGCCACCACATGCGCCCAGATTCCGCCCGTCGTAGCGGCGGCCATCATCAGCATTTCAATCATCGTTCCGGTCGATCCCCACAGGCTGTGAAGCTTGCCTGCCAGTGCAGGACAGCAACGCAGCCGATCGTTACTGGTTCATCGAATCGAAGAAATCTTCGTTGGTCTTCGAATCCTTCATCTTGTCGAGAAGGAATTCCATCGCATCGACGGTGCCCATCTGCATGAGGATGCGGCGCAGCACCCACATCTTGCTGAGCGTCGACTTGTCGACCAGCAGCTCTTCCTTCCGGGTGCCGGACTTGCCGACATCCATCGCCGGGAAGATGCGCTTGTCGGCGACCTTGCGGTCAAGGACGATTTCCGAGTTGCCGGTGCCCTTGAACTCTTCGAAGATCACTTCGTCCATGCGGCTGCCGGTATCGATCAGCGCGGTGGCGATGATCGACAGCGACCCGCCTTCCTCGATGTTGCGCGCCGCACCAAAAAACCGCTTCGGCCGCTGCAGGGCATTGGCGTCGACACCGCCGGTCAGCACCTTGCCCGAGCTGGGCACGACCGTGTTGTAGGCGCGCCCCAGACGGGTGATCGAATCGAGCAGGATGACGACATCCTTTTTGTGCTCGACCAGCCGCTTGGCCTTTTCGATCACCATTTCAGCGACCTGCACATGGCGCGACGCCGGCTCGTCAAAGGTCGAGCTGATCACCTCGCCCTTCACCGAACGCTGCATGTCGGTCACTTCCTCCGGCCGCTCGTCGATCAGCAGCACGATCAGGAAGACTTCCGGATGGTTGGCGGTGATCGAGCGCGCGATGTTCTGCAGCAGCACGGTCTTGCCGACGCGCGGCGGCGCGACGATCAGCGCGCGCTGGCCCTTGCCCTGCGGCGCGATGATGTCGATCACCCGCGCCGACTTGTCCTTGACCGTCGGATCGCCGAGGTCGAGCTTCAGCTTCTGCTCCGGATAGAGCGGCGTCAGATTGTCGAAATTGACCCGGTGGCGGACCACCTCCGGATCGTCGAAATTGACCGCGACCAGCCGGGTCAGCGCGAAATAGCGCTCGCCATCCTTGGGCCCGCGCACCTCGCCCTCGACCGTGTCACCGGTCCGCAGACCATATTTGCGCACCTGATTGGGCGAGACATAGATATCGTCAGGACCGGCAAGATAATTGGCTTCCGGGCTGCGCAGAAAGCCGAAGCCGTCGGGCAGCACCTCGATCGTGCCCTCGCCCATGATCTGCACGCCATTTTCGGCCTCGGCCTTCAGAATGGCGAACATCAGATCCTGTTTGCGCAGCGTCGACGCCCCTTCGACACCCAGCCGTTCGGCCATCTCGACCAGTTCGGCCGGCGATTTCTTCTTCAAGTCCTTGAGATGCATGTAAAGTCCGGTGGCTAGGGGCTTGGGGTGGAGCGATCGTCCCGGTCCGGTGCCGGTCAACAGCCGGTCATCGGGAGACGACACAAGCAGGCGAACGACGCAGACGCTGATCGACGATGCCCGGTGCGGCGCAGGACGCGTCCGCAGGCATGGACCAACGGGTTAGGCAGCGGCCGGGGGCGAGTCAAGCCGGGGCATCCCCGCCCGAATCGGCCCGACGAGCGCGGCGGTGCCGGCCGGGCGAAACGCCCGCATCAGAACGGTTTCAGCACCACCAGCCAGACGATCAGCACGACGCCAAGTGCGGGCAGTTCGTTCAGCATTCGCAGCCGCCGGTCGGGCAAAGTCGCCCGCCCCTGACCAAGCTTGCGGGCATAGCCGACCGCCCAGCCGTGAAAGCCGCTCAGGCCCACGACCAGCGCGATCTTGGCGTGAAGCCAGCCCGATGCCCACCATTCGCCCCCGGCGGCGAGCAGCAGCCCGAACAGCCAGACCGCGATCAGCGCGGGAGTCAGGATGATCCGGCGCAGCCGCGCCTCGCGCTCCACCCAGCGTGCGGCCTCGTCGGGCCGGGCGAGCGCATCCTGATGATGGATCAGATAGCGCGGAAAGATGAACAGCCCCGCCATCCAGAAGATGACGAAGATGATGTGCGCGGCCTTGAACCAGTCATAGGCGGGTGCAAGCCACGCCGCCATCAGCCGCGCTTCCGCGCGCGCGCCAGCAATTGTTCGACATGCGGAATCGGCGTGTCGAGCAGGATGCCATGCCCCAGGTTGAACACATGCGGCCGCCCGGCAAAGGCATGGAGCACACGGTCGACCGCCGCATCGAGCGGTGCGCCGCCGGCGATCAGCGCCAGCGGATCGAGATTGCCCTGCACCGGCAGCCCTTCGGGCAGATTGGCATTCGCCCAGGCCGGATCGACGGTCTCATCCAGCCCGACCGCATCGACCCCGGTTTCGCGTGCATAGGCCGGCAGTTTGCCGCCCGATCCCTTGGGAAAGCCGATGATCGGCGTGTCGGGATGGCGCGCTCGCAGCGCCTTCGCGATCCGTTCGGTGGGCGCGATCACCCAGGTCTCATACTGATCGGGCGACAGGCTGCCCGCCCAGCTGTCGAACAACTGCACGGCATGCACGCCGGCCTGAATCTGCCGGTCGAGATAATCGACCGTCGCCTGTTCGATCGCGCCGATGATCGCGCCGAACGCCTGCGGATCGCGATAGGCCATGCGTCGCGCCTCGGCCTGTTCGCGACTGCCCTCGCCCGCCACCATATAGGTCGCAACCGTCCAGGGACTGCCGGCAAAGCCGAGAAACGTCACTGCCGGATCAAGCGCCGCCGCCACCAGCCGCACCGTTTCATAGACCGGATCGAGCCGCGCGGGCACCGGCACCAGCTGCTCAAGCGCGGTGTCGACCAGCTTGGGGCTGAGCTGCGGGCCTTCGCCGGCGAGGAAGCGCAGATCCTGGCCGAGCGCATGGGGAATGACGAGAATGTCGGAAAACAGGATCGCCCCGTCGAATCCGAACCGCCGCAGCGGCTGCAGAGTCACTTCGGCGGCGGCCGCGCTGTCATGCACCAGCTCGAGGAATCCGCCCTTTTCCGCCCGCAAGGCGCGATATTCGGGGAGATAACGGCCGGCCTGACGCATAAGCCAGACGGGCGGGGGATCACGACGCTCGCCCCTCAGGACGGCGAGTAAGGGACGATCGCTCTTCATCTTATCCTTTTCTTAAGAATTGAGTGGTTGAGGATGTTAGAGCGCGAGTCATGGGAATTCAGGCACCGTCCTGATCCTGCCAACAATTTGACGGCGTGGGAATCCGCAAAAGCGCCACGAGTCGCGACGGGCTTCCCCATTATCCACATGCTCTGGATGAAAATTCGCCCCTGTGGACGGGATGGTGCGCGAATCAGCGGGTTGCGGGTTCTGAATCGCCTGCCCGATGCTTCCCCTTGCGCGTCACGCGGCTTTTCCACAGGGATATGCCCCGTGACCACGCGCCTGCACCTTCACCTGCTGTCGGATTCGACCGGCGAGACGCTCGAAACCATCGCCAAGGCGGCGCTGGCCCAGTTCGACGGGGTCGAAACGATCAAGCATTTCTGGCCGATGGTCCGCTCCGAGGCCAATCTGGAGCGGATTCTCGAGGAAATCGGCCAGAATCCCGGTCTGGTGCTGTTCACCCTCGTCAATCCCGAGACGCGCCAGCGGCTGGAGACGCGCTGCCGCACGCTCGGCCTGCCGATCGTCGCCGCGCTCGATCCGGTCACCGATGCGCTGTCGTCGATGCTCGGTCAGGCGGCCAAGGCGCGGCCGGGGCGGCAGCATGCGCTCGACGCCGCCTATTTCGCGCGCGTCGAGGCGATCCAGTTCACCATCGCCCATGATGACGGCATCGGCGCCGAGGATTGGGAGGATGCCGACATCGTGCTGGCGGGGATCTCGCGCACCTCGAAGACGCCGACATCCATCTATCTCGCGAACAAGGGCTATAAGGTCGCGAACATCCCGCTGGTGGTCGAATCGCCGCCGCCTGACAGCCTCTACCGGCTTCATCACCCGCTCGTTGTCGGGCTGACGACCAGTGTCGAGCGGCTGGTCGCGGTGCGGCGCAACCGGCTGCTGTCGCTCAATCAGGCCCCCGAGACCGATTATGTCGATCAGGATGCGGTGCGCCGCGAAGTCGCGTTTGCGCGGCGCATCTTCGCCGATCATGGCTGGCCGGTGATCGATGTCACCCGCCGGTCGATCGAGGAAACGGCGGCCGCGGTCATCAACTTCGTCAATGAACGCAACGCATGCTGATCCTCGCTTCGCAAAGTGCGGCGCGGCGGGCGATGCTGAGCGCGGCGGGCGTCCCCTTCACCGCCGAAAGCCCCGGCGTCGACGAGGATGCGGCAAAGCAGGCGCTGCGCGCCGAGGGGCTTGAGCCGCGCGCGCTTGCCGATGCGCTTGCCGAGTTGAAGGCGATGCGCCTGTCGCTGCGCCGGCCGGGGGCGCTGGTGCTGGGCTGCGACTCGGTGGTCGCGCTCGACGACGGGACAGTGCTCGACAAGCCGGCCGACCGCGCCGAGGCCGCCGCGCATCTGCGCGCCATGTCGGGCCGCGTGCATCAGCTGCATTCGGCGGCGGTGATCTGCGAAAATGGCCGCCCGGTCTGGCGGGTCGTCGACCGCGCGGCGATGCATGTGCGCACATTGTCGGACGCGTTCATCGCGGCCTATCTGGAGCAGGACTGGGAGGCGGTGCGCTGGTGCGTCGGCGTCTACCGGGTCGAGGGGCCGGGGGCGCAACTGTTCAGCCGCATCGATGGCAGCCATTTCACCATCATGGGCCTGCCGCTGCTGCCGCTGCTCGATTATCTGCGCATCCGGGGATTGCTGACGTCATGACGCCTTATGCCGAGGTGATCGGGGATCCGATCGCCCATTCCAAATCGCCGTTGATCCATGGTTTCTGGCTCGACCGGCTGGGGATCGACGGGGCGTACCGGGCCGCCCATGTCCGCCCCGACGAACTGGCCGGCTATTTCGCCGACCGTGCCGCCGATCCGGCGTGGCGCGGCTGCAACATCACCGTGCCGCACAAGGAAGCCGCGCTCGCCCATGTCGTCGACCGGGGCGATGTGCGCGGCACGATCGGCGCGATCAACCTTGCCTATCGCGACAGTGACGGGGCGATTGTGGGCGCGAATACCGATGCGGCAGGATTTTATGATCCGATTTCCGCGCTCGATCTGACCGGTCAGCCGGTGACGGTGATCGGCGCGGGCGGCGCGGCGCGCGCCGTGCTGTTCGCGCTCGTCCGGATGGGGGCGGGACCAGTCACGATCCTCAACCGCACGCCGCTGCGCGGGGCGGCGCTGCTCGCGGCTTTCGGGCTGAAGGGGCGCGCTCTGCCTTTGTCCGCGCCGCTGCCGCCCGCGCCGCTGCTGGTCAATGCCTCGACGCTCGGCATGGCGGGGCAGCCGCCGCTCGACATCGACCTGTCGCCCTTGCCCGACGATGCGATCGTCTATGACATCGTCTATGCCCCGCTGGAAACGCCGCTGCTGCGCGCGGCGGCGGCGCGCGGCCTGGATGTGGTCGACGGGCTGGCGATGCTGATCGGCCAGGCCGCCTATGCGTTTGAGATCCTGTTCGGCCAGCCCGCCCCGCGCGAGCATGACGACGAACTCAGGGCGCTGCTCGGCGCATGATCCTGCTCGGGCTGACCGGCTCTATCGGCATGGGCAAATCGACGGTCGCGGCGATGTTTCGCCGCCTTGGCGTGCCGGTGTTCGACGCCGATCAGGAGGTCCACCGGCTGCAGGGACCGGGTGGCGCGCTGGTCGCGGAGATCGAGGCGCTGTTTCCCGGCACCACCGGCCCGATCGGCGTCGACCGGCAGGCGCTCGGCCGTGTCGTGCTGCATGACAAGGCGGCGCTCCACCGGCTCGAATCGCTGATCCACCCGGCGGTGGCGCGGGCGCGGGCGCGCTTTCTCCGGCGTCATGCGGCGCAGCGGCTGGCGGTGCTCGACATTCCGCTGCTTTATGAAAAACAGGGCTGGCGCGCGGTCGATGCGGTGGTGGTGGTCTCCGCCCCGGCGTGGAAACAGCGCCGCCGGGTGCTCGCCCGGCCGGGAATGACCCCGGCCAAGCTCGCCCGCGTCCGCGCGCTCCAGCTGCCCGATGCCGAGAAACGCCGCCGCGCCGATTTCGTGATCGACACCGGCGGGCTGGTGCAGCGCACGCGCGCCGATGTTTACCGTCTCGTCACTTGCCTCCGCGCGCATGGCGTCCGATATTGCCGCCAATGCGCGAAATCGTCTTCGACACCGAAACCACCGGCATCCAGGTCTCCGAAGGGCACCGGATGGTCGAGATCGGGTGCGTCGAGCTGATCAACCGGGTCGAGACCGGCCGGGTGTTCCATGCCTATTTCAATCCCGAACGCTCGATGCCGCCCGAGGCGCAGGCGGTGCACGGCCTGTCGGAAAGCTTCCTGTCGGGGCAGAAATTGTTCGTCGAGCTGTGCGAGGAGCTGCTCGATTTTCTCGAGGACAGCCCGCTGGTCGCGCACAATGCGGCGTTCGATTTCGCCTTCCTCAATCACGAGCTGGGGGTGGCCGGGCGGCTGCACATCCCGCGCGCGCGGATGGTCGACACGCTCGCTCTGTCGCGCGCCAAGCATCCGGGGGCCAAGCACAGCCTGGATGCGCTGTGCGCGCGCTACGGCGTCGACCGCAGCCACCGGATCAAGCATGGCGCGCTGCTCGACGCGCAGCTGCTTGCCCAATGCTATGTCGAACTGACCGGCGGCCGGCAGATCGGCCTTTCCCTCGGTGCCGAGGCCGTGGCCGGCCCCGGGCCGGTGCCAGCGCCCGCAACCGGGCAGCCGGCGTCGCGCCCGGCGCGGCCGCCGCGCCCGCATGCCGCATCGCATGACGAGCTTGCCCGTCATGCCGCCTTTCTCCAGCAGATCAGCAACCCGTTGTGGCTGGAGGGTGTGGCGGCCCCGGCCGCCTGAGTGGAAGACGCCGGCAGCCACCCGGTTCCGGCGTGGTGAAGGAGAGAAAGATGGAAGTCCGCGTCTCAGGCCATCAGGTCGATGTCGGAGAATCGCTGCGCGCCCATGCCGAGGAGCGCGTTCACAGCATCGCCGAAAAATATTTCGCCCGCGCGATTTCCGCCCAGGTCCGGTTCAGCAAAGGGCCGCACGACCATCGGTTCGACAGCGAAATCGTGATCTATGTGCCTGGCGGCGTCGTCCTCAAGGGCAGCGCGCGCGCCAGCGAGGCCCAGCCGGCCTTTGAAGAGGCGCTGGGCAAGATCGAAAAGCAGCTGCGCCGCCACCACCGCCGGATCAAGGACCGTGGCGGCCAGGCCGCGGCCGTTCAGGCGGCGTTCGACGATGCCGGCTATACGGTGTTCAGCCTGCCGGAGCCGGAAGAGGATGAACATGTTGCCGACAATGCGCCGATCATTGCCGAAACCCGCGTCGATGTGCCCGATGCCAGCGTGTCGGATGCCGTGCTGATGCTGGACCTGCGCAACACCAACGCGCTTTTGTTCAAGAACAGCGCGACAGGCATATTGAATATGGTCTATCGGCGCGGCGACGGCACGATCGGCTGGGTGGAGCCAGAGCGCACCGCCTGATTCCGGGTCAGGCCTGATTCGGGGGCCGGGAGCGATCCCGGCCCGGACGTGATCGAAAGGATTGCGTTTCCTCATTTGCGCGCCCGACTGTTTCGGGCGCTTGGGTTGTGTGATGGACGATTTCAGCCGGTTCCTGCCGAGCGAGGCGGTTATGGCCGACCTGGCGGCGGCCAATAAGAAAGCTCTTTTCCAGTCGCTTGCGTCGCTCGCCGAACGGGTGATGGGGCTGGATGGCAAGCAGGTGCTCGACCGGCTGAACGAGCGCGAACGGCTGGGCACCACCGGTTTCGGGGGTGGCGTCGCCATTCCCCATGGCCGGATGCCGGGGCTGGACCGGGTGCGCGGCGCGTTCGTGCGGCTTGCCCGCCCGGTCGATTATGGCGCGATCGACGATCTCCCGGTCGACATGGTGTTCATGCTGATGTCGCCCGCCGATGCCGGGGCCGATCATCTGAAGGCGCTGGCGCAGGTCAGCCGCCGGCTGCGCGACCGTGGCTTTCTGGCCAAGCTGCGCGGGGCGGCGTCCCCCGATGCGCTCTATGCGCTGTTCACGGCCACCGAAACCCGCGATGCAGCCTGACGAGAGCGGCGTCGCCGGCGGCCGGGGCGCGGAGGCGCATTACCGCGCGCTTGAAAGCCTGTATCTGGCCGCGCCGATCAACCGGCTGTTCCGTTCGCGGCTCGAAATCCCGGAAGAAGGCGTCGCACGCATCCATTTCGAGATTGACGAGAGCGTCTATCACGCCGCTGGCGCCGCCCATGGCACCAGCTATTTCAAGATGCTCGACGATGCCGCCTTTTACGCGGCCAACAGCCTGGTGACCGACCGGTTCCTGCTCACCACCGCCTTCAACCTGCTGTTCACCCGGCCGCTTCATGCCGGGCCGGTGATTGCCGAGGGGCGCTGGGTCAGCGGCCGCCGCCGCGTGCTCGTCGCCGATGCGCGGCTGATCGGTCCCGATGGCGAGGAAGCGGCGCGCGGCACCGGCACCTTCATGCGGTCGCGCATGGCGCTGTCGTCGCTGCCCGGTTACGCGGCCGGGGCATGACGCCCCGGCTGTCCAGCCGGATGACGATCGATGCGCTGTGCCGCCGCGTCGCGGCCGAGGGCGGCTTTGCGACCGTGCTGGCGCGTGGCGACGATCAGGCCGGGGCGATCCTGATCGCCTGCGCCGAACGCGGCGTCGTCCGCCAGCTGCTCGAACGCGCGCTCGATCCCGCCGGCCGCTATCGCTGGAGCCCGTGCGGACCACAGGATATGGCGTCTGCCGAGGCGCTGGCCGACTATATGGCGCGTCGGCGCGCGCGCGATCCCGACCTGTGGTTAATTGAACTGGACATCGCACAAGCCGAACGGTTCGCCGCTGAAATGACCGCGACGGATTGACCCCGGCGGTCGTTGCGCCGAAAGGCCGCCATCCGCATTGCGCCAGATCGCCCGCCGAACGCCAGCCCGTTCCGGAGCGATAGCGTAGTCGGGGGGAAGATCAGCAGGGCACCGCCAGTATCCCGCGGCCCTGTGAGTCGATCGACCCACCGCACAGAACGAATTCGGAATGAGTAACGCCCAGCGCATCGCCGGCCTGATGGCCATGACGATCGCCACCATCTTCGGAATCGCCGGGGCTCCGGGTCTCGCGCTTCCTGCCGACCAGAAGGTCGGCGCTCTTGCGGGCCAGACCGTGCCCGCCGACGTGACCGTTTCCACCGACGGCATCGTCCCCAGCCTGGCCGTCGATGCCAGCGCGCTTCAGAATTCCCCGTCCGCCGATCAGCCGGCGAGCCTTGCCGAAATGGTCGCTGCCCAGCCGATGCCGGCGCGGCTCGACCGCGAGCTCGAATGCCTGGCGGCCTCTGTCTATTTCGAATCGAAGAGCGAACCGCTCGAAGGCCAGCTGGCGGTCGCCGAAGTGGTGCTCAACCGCGCCAATTCGGGCGGGCGCTTCCCGTCGTCGATCTGCGGCGTGGTGTTCCAGCCGAGCCAGTTCTCGTTCGTGCGCGGCAACGGCTTTCCGCCGATCAAGCGCGACAGCAGCGCCTGGGAACGGGCGGTGGCCATCGCCCAGATCGCAATCGCCGAGCGCTGGGAAACGCGCGCCGCCGATGCGCTGTTCTTCCACGCCGCGCATGTGCGCCCGGCCTGGCGCAAGACCCGCGTCGCGACGCTCGGCAACCATCATTTCTATCGCTGATCGCCCCCGGCCGGGGCCCTTGCGGACCGGCCGGGCTGGCCATCGTTCCTGACATGTTCTAAACGGGCGGGATGGCCGATCATCTCGCCGCCCGCCCGTCCGTCCCCGATCCGGCAGTCATCCTGCCCGCATCGCCGGTCTTGGCGGCCGATGTCGCGCGCGGCGTCGCGCGGATGCTGCTGCGCCATGATTATACCGCGCTCACCGAAGTGCCGCTGGGCAATGGCCGGCGCGCCGACATCATGGCGATCAACAGCCGCGGCCAGATTCTGATCGTCGAGATCAAGGTTTCGCGCGCCGACCTGCTCGGTGACGGCAAATGGCCGGAATATCTCGATTATTGCGATCATTTCTGCTGGGCGGTGCCGGCCGGATTTCCGCTCGAGCCGTTCGACGCGCCGGCATTCCGGCCCGAACTGGCCGGGCTGATCGTCGCCGACCGCTATGACGCGCAATATTGGCGCGAGGGCGCGGTGCAGCCGATGCCGCCGGCGCGCCGGCGCGCCGAAACGCTGCGTTTCGCACGCCGCGCCGCCCGCCGGCTGATCGCGCATCTCGACCCCGACGCGGGGCAAATCTGACGGCCTAGAGCGGTCGATCCAACTGCATCGGATCGGTCGCTCCAGGCCTTTGATTTACCGCATTTTCCGGGTCGCCGGGTGATTCAACCCGGCTTGAAAATGCTCTAGCCGGCGGAACCGGTCGGGGTCACATCGGCCCGGCGGCCGGCTTTTTCGCCTTGGGCTTGATCTCGTCCATCAGCTTCAGGATCACCTGCGACCGGCCGTCGCGTTCGGCATATTGGCGGGCCGACATGCCTGTCGCGGTGTCGCGCTTGGACGCGTCCGCGCCCTCGGTCAGCAACAGGCGGGTCATTGCGATATCGCGCCGCTGGACGGCGATGATCAGCGGGGTCTCGCCCTGCCCGCTGGGCAGGTCGACCTGCGCTCCGCGCAGGATCAGCAGCTCGGCCCCTTCGGTGAAGCCGATGCTGGCCGCGATGCTCAGCGGCGTCTGCCCGCGTGCGTCCTTGGCGTTGGGATTGGCGCCTTTCTGCAGCAGAAAGGCCAGCCAGCTGCTGTCGCGCGCGCGGGTGACGATGTGCACCGCGCGCTCGCCGGTCGACAGGTCGCGGGTGTCGATCAGCGTCGACGGGTTGTTGCCCAGCAATTCCTGCGCCTTGCCGCCGTCGCGCTCGCGGACGGCTTTCAGGAAGTTGTAGCTGTCGGAAAACTGCGCCACGGCGGGCACCGAGATCATCAGTGCCGCGACGGCCGGGATAAGACGTGCTGCGTTCACGGGCCTACTCGTCTGGTTACACTTGCAACCCCGCGCCTAGCACAGCATGTGTCCGGGCGCGATGACCTTCCCCCTGTTCCGCTGCGCCGCCCGTGCGGCCCTTGGCCCGATGCTGATGATCGCCGCCTGTTCGGCCCCCGCGCCGACGCCGCCGCTCGGCGATGCGCGGATCGGCGGGCCGCTCCCACTCGTCACGCAGGACGGCAAAAGGCTGGCCGAGGCCGATCTCGCTGGCAAATACCGGCTGATCTATTTCGGCTACAGCTATTGCCCCGATGTCTGCCCGGTCGACCTGCAGAATCTGATGGCGGGCTTTGCCGCGCTGGAAAAAAGCGACCCGGCGGTCGCCGCGCGCATCCAGCCGATTTTCGTCAGCATCGATCCGGCGCGCGATACGCCCGCCCAGCTCAAAACCTATGTCCGCGCCTTTCACCCCCGGCTGATCGGGCTGACCGGCAGCGATGCCGAGATTGCGCGCGTCGCCAAGGATTATGCGGTCTTCTACCAGCGCGAAGGCAAGCCGGGGGCGGCCGATTATCTGATGAACCACAGCCGCATCGCCTATCTGATGGGTCCGGACGGCAAGCCGATCGCGCTCGCCCCGCATGATGCCAAGCCCGAGGTGATTGCCGCCGAACTGAAGCAGTGGGTGCGCTGATTTGGCGGCGGTAACGGGCCGCTTCTGGGAGGACCAGCCGCTTGAGGCGCTCGACCGCGCCCAGTGGGAGGCGCTGTGCGACGGGTGCGGCAAATGCTGCGTCCACAAGCTGGAAGACGAAGAAACCGGCGAGATGTTCGCCACCAATGTCGCTTGCAAGCTGCTCGACCGGCACAAGGGCCAGTGCCGCGATTATCGCCATCGCCGCGCCTATGTGCCCGAATGCGTGCGGCTGACGCCGCGGCTGGCGCGCACGCTCGACTGGCTGCCCGAAACCTGCGCCTATCGGCTGCGCGCCGCGGGCCAGCCCTTGCCCGAATGGCATTATCTGGTGTGCGGCGACCGCGAGGCGGTGCATCGCGCGGGCATGTCGGTGCGCGGCTGGACGATTTCCGAAGACGATGCCGGCGAGCTGGAAGACCATATTCTCCCGGGCTGAACCGCGCTTCGGGCCGGACGCGACGCCGCTGCGCATCGTCCGCAACGCCCGTGCGCGCGCGCTGCGGCTAAGGGTCGATCCGCGCGACGGCAGCATCCGCCTGACCGTGCCGGCGCGGGCGAGCGTGACCGCGGCGCGGGCCTGGGCCGAGCGCCAGCGCGACTGGATCGAGGCGCAGCTGGCGGCCATCCCCGCCGCCGGGGTGTTCGCCCCCGGCGCGACGATCCCGTTTCGCGGCGGCACGCTGCTGCTCGTCCATGTGCCCGGGCGGCGCGGTGCGCGGCTGAGCGGGGATCCGGCGATGAGCGCGGGCGCGCGGTTGGAACTGGGCGGGCCGGACGAGATGTTCGCCGCCACCGCCATGCGCTGGCTGCGGCGCGAGGCGTTGCGGGTGCTCGATGCCGACACCCGCGCGCTGGCAGCCTCGATCCCCGTCGCTATCGGGCGTGTCGGCGTCGGCGATCCGCGCAGCCGCTGGGGCAGTTGCAGCGCCAATGGCGATATCCGTTACAGCTGGCGGCTGATCCTCGCGCCCGATCCGGTGCGCCGTTCGGTCGTCGCCCATGAGGTGGCCCACCGGCTGCACATGGATCACGGGCCCGCGTTTCGCGCGCTCGAGGCGCAGCTGGCCGGGCCGGACCTGTCAGCGGGGCGCGACTGGCTCCGCCGGCACGGGGCGACGCTGCACCGCTGGGGCGCGCTCGGCCGGGCGTAGCACGGCATCGGCACGGGGCCGGTCGCGCGGCAGTGCCGGATCGGCCGGCACCTCGCGCGGCGTGCGGCCAAGCGCGCGGTCGATGAAATTCTCGTCCAGCCGCTCGGGCGTGGCCGCGCCGGGATCCTCGACCGCCGGGCTGTCGTCGGGCTGGATGGGGTTGCCATCCTCATCCACCAGCGGCGGATCGCCTTCGCCCAGATAGGCCTCGGCATCGGGCTCGAGCTGCCATTCGGGCAGCTTCGCCTCGGTCTCGAACTGTTCGACCGGGCGGCGGGCGACGGCGACGCGCATGAAATCGGCAAAGGCGCGCGCCGGGGCGGTGCCGCCCTGCAACCCGCGCACCGGCCGTGCATCGTCGCGGCCCATCCACACGCCGGTCGTCAGGCCCGAGGAAAAGCCCATGAACCAGCCATCCTTATTGGAACTGGTGGTGCCGGTCTTGCCCGCGACCGGGCGGCCGATCTGCGCGGCGCGGCCGGTGCCGGCGCTGACCGCGCTCTGCATCAGATCGGTCATCCCCGCCGCAACCCAGGGCGCGACGAGCACGCGCGAACTGTCGCTTTGATGGCGGTAAAGCACGCGTCCGCCGGTCGTCGTCACCTTGGTGATGCCATAGGGCGCAACCGCAACCCCCTTGGCGGCGACGGCGGCATAGGCGCGCGTCATGTCGATCAGCCGCACATCGGATGTGCCGAGGACCATCGAGGGCTCCAGATTGATCGGCGTCGAAATGCCGAACCGCCGCGCCATGTCGGCGATGGTGCCGGTGCCGACATCCTGGCCGATCTTCGCCGCCACGGTGTTGATTGAATAGGTGAAGGCGGTGCGCAGCGAAATCGACCCCGAGAAGCGCCCGGAGTTGTTGCGCGGGCTCCAGCCGTCGATGGTCACCGGTTCGTCGACCACCTGATCCTCGGGCTTGTACCCGGCCTCGAGCGCGGCGAGATAGACGAACAGCTTGAACGCCGATCCCGGCTGGCGCGTCGCTTGCGCGGCGCGGTTGTAGATCGAGGTGACATAATCCTTGCCGCCGATCATCGCGCGCACCGCCCCGTCGCGGTCGAGCGCGACCAGCGCGCCCTGCGCCGCGTCGGGCGTATGGCTGCGGATCGCGGCGTCGGCGGCCTTCTGCATCGCCGGATCAAGCGTGGTCCACACGTCGAGCGGTTCGACCGTCTCGTCGATCAGCACCTCAAGCTGGGGCAGCGCCCAGTCGGTGAAATAGCGGACGCTGTTCTGGTTCGCATCCTCGTTCAGCCGGACATTGGCGGCATCGGCGGCGCGCATGTCGGCGGCGCTGATCACCCCGGCCTCGCGCATTTCGCTGAGCACGATTTCGGCGCGGGCGAGCGCGGCCTCGGCATCGGCGGTCGGCGAATAGCGCGACGGCGCCTTGACCAGCCCGGCGATCACCGCCGCCTCGCCCAGCGACAGCCGGTTGCCCGGATGACCGAAAAAGCGCCGCGCCGCCGCGTCGATGCCGAACGATCCGCCGCCGAAATAGACCTTGTTCAGATACAGTTCGAGAATCTGGTCCTTGGAGAATTTGCGCTCCATCGCCAGCGCGAGCAGCCATTCGCGCGCCTTGCGCCCGAAGGTGCGGGTGTTGCTGAGGAACAGGTTGCGGGCGAGCTGCTGGGTGATCGTCGATCCGCCCTGCACCCAGCGGCCGCGCTGCACGCGCACCATCGCCGAGCGCGCGATGCCGATGGGATCGACGCCGGGATGATAGCGGAAGCGCCGGTCCTCGACCGAGACCATCGCATCCTTCATCACCTGCGGGATCTGGTCATAGGCCAGCCATTCGCCATAGCTTGGCCCGAGCGAGACGAGCACCGTGCCATCGGCGGCGCGCACGCGGATCATCTGCCCGTTGGGCGAGGATTTGAGCTCGGAAAAGCTCGGCAGCGTCGAGGCCTGGAGATAGACGGAGACGACCAGCGCGATGAACCCGGCAAGCGCCACGCCCAGCCCGATCTGCACCGACCGGACGAACACGCGCCGCGCGCGGGATTTCTGACTGCGGGGACGCTGGGCCGGCATGGATGCGGAGGTGCTAGCGGGTCCGCCGCCGGGCGACAAGTGCGGGCCGGCCCCGATCAGTCTGGCCCCGATCAGCCTTCACGGCACGTCGCCCGTCGGCCGGGGTCATTCGTCGGGCGAAAAGCTGAGCGCGGCGCTGTTGATGCAGAAACGCAGGCCCGTCGGCTCCGGCCCGTCGGGAAAGACATGGCCGAGATGCCCGTTGCACCGCGCGCAGCGGACCTCGATCCGGCGCATGCCGTGCGACACATCCTCATGCCCGGTCACCGCATCGGGGGCGAAGGGGTGGGTGAAGCTGGGCCAGCCCGATCCCGAATCATATTTGGCGCCGCTGTCGAACAGATCGGCCCCGCAGCCCGCGCAGCGATAGGTGCCGTCGCCATGATGGTCGCAATAGACGCCGGTAAAGGCGCGTTCGGTCCCCGCCTCGCGCAGCACATGATATTGCTCGGGCGACAGCTTTTCGCGCCAGGCCGATTCGGGCAGCTCGATCTTGTCCATGGCGGCAATGTGGGGGCATGGTCCGGCGGCTGCAATGCCCCCGGCGCGCGACCGGATTCGCCTTTCAGCCGGTGATCCGCGTCGCCCGCGCCACCAGCCCGGCCAGCCCCGGGGCCAGCCGGGTGAGGCCCAGCAGCGCGGGGGCGAGGGACGGTCGCTCCGCCGCCATCAGCACGGTGCGCGCGACCAGGATCGGGCGGCGGGTGCGGGCGGCGAAACCGGCCTGAAACCGCTCCGCACCATGGCCGGCGGCCAGCGCCTGTGCCGCAGCGATGCCGCTGGCCAGCGCAATGCCCATCCCCTCGCCGGCCAGTGACGGAATGACGCCACATTGATCGCCCAGCCGGTAGATGCCGGGCACCGTCCGCCCGGTCCGCCAGCCATAGGGGACGGCGGCGATGGCATCGATCGGCTGGTCCGGGGCCAGATAGGCGATCCGCTCGCCCAGCGCCGGGCTGTCGCGGCCGATCGCGGCGAGCAGCCCGGCCGGGCCGCCCGCCTCGGTCAGCCGCGACTTGCGCAGCGCCAGGCACAGATTGGCGCTGCCATCTTCCTGCAGCGACAGGCCGGCATAGCCGCGGTCGAACAGGTGCAGCTCGATCGCGCTGCCCAGCAGCCGCGCCAGCCCCGGTGCCGGGCCAAGCCGCACGCGCAGGCCGAGCGAAGGATCGCGGTCGCCGCGCGGCCGGCCATGGCCGCGCAGATCATATTTGCCGGTCGCCAGCAGCAGCGTGTCGGCGGCCAGCTCGGTCCCGTCGGTCAGCCACAGCCGCCGGTCCTCGGCGCGGGCGACGGCGATGCCGCGCTCAACCCCCGCCCCGGCGCTGGCCGCCAGATCGAGCAACGCCGAATCAAGCTGCCGCCGCGACACGCCCAGCGCCGGGCGCGGCAGCGGCGCATCGGCGCGGCCCTGCGGCGTGAACAGGCGCAGATGGTCAAGAGTCGCGCCGCGCAACTTTGTCAGCCCCAGCCGCTCCAGCGCCGACAGGCTCTGCCACGACAGAAAGCCGCCGCAGATCGCATCGCCCATCTCCCGCTGCCGCTCGATCAGCAGCGGGCGCGCGGCCCGGTCCGCGCCGGCCTGTGCCAGCGCGATGGCGGCGGCCGATCCTGCCGGCCCGCCGCCCAGGATCAGCGTTCCGCAGCGACGCACAGGCGAAACGGAAACACGCGCGCGATCCGGGCGGTGACGCCGGCATCGGCAAGGATCGGCGGCCATTCCGCCGGGCGATAGGCGCGGGCGATGGACAGCCGGCCATCGGCGCGCACGATCGGGTGCCAGCGCATCAGCGCGGCGAGCAGCGGATAGCCATGATAGGCAAAGCGGTGGCGGTGCAGATCGTTGATCAGCCAGCCCATCCGCGCATGTTGGTCCATGAAGCGCAGGAAATCGCGCAGCTGGCCGGCATCCATGTGATGCGCGACCAGGCTGGAGACGATCATGTCCCATGGCTCGCCGGCCAGATCGGCATAGTCGCCGGTCAAATAGCGGATCGGCAGCCCGGCAGGGGTCGCCGCCGCCGCCGCGGGCGCGCTGCGCGGGTTGAGATCGACGCCCACCAGCTCGCAGCGCTGGCCGCGCCGTGCGGCGTCGCGGGCGATGGCGCGCAGCATATCGCCCTGCCCGAACCCGACATCGAGCAGCCGGAACGGCCGCCCCCGGCTGACCCGGCGCACAAAGGCGAGCGTCGGCCGCGCCGCCAGCGTCACCCGGTTGACCCGCGCCAGATCGGCGAGCACCGCCGCATAGACATCGCCCGGCAGGTCGGGGGCATCCATCTGCTCCCCGGCCTCGCTGCGCACCGCAAGGCCGCGGGCGGAAGCAGGGCTGGGGGCGGCCATGGTCATGCCGCGCCAAACCTGAAGCCTTCCGCCGCCAGCCCCGGCCCGAAGGCGAGGGCGACGCCGTGGCGCACCGGCCGGCCGATCATCTGCGCGAGCGCGAACATCAGCGTGGCCGAGGACATGTTGCCATGGTCGCGCAGCACCGCGCGCGATGCGTCGAGCGCGTCGCCCGGCAGGTCGAGCGCGGCCTCGACCGCATCGAGGATCGACCGCCCGCCGGCATGAACCGCCCAGCCATCGACCGGGGGCGCGGCCTCGTCGCCTGCGCCGCCGCCGAGCAGCAGCGCGCGCAGATCGGCGGCGGCGAGCGCGCGGGCGATGCGGCCCGGCACTTCGCCCGACAGGTGCATGGCAAAACCCTGATCGCCAATGTCCCAGCGGATGAGATCGGCGGATTCGGGCAGCGTCGCGGCAAAGGGCGCGTCGATCCTGAGGCCCCGGGCCTCGCCCGACACCAGAGCGGCGGCCGCGCCATCGCCGAATTGCAGCATCGCCAGCAGCGGTTCGAGCGCGCCCGTTTCCTGCAGATGGAGCGAGGACAGCTCGACCGTCACCACCAGCACCCGCGCCCCCGGCTCCGACCGGACGATGTGGCGCGCGCTGCGCAGCGCCGTCACTGCGGCATAACAGCCCATGAACCCGATCAGCAGCCGTTCGACCGAGGGCGCAAGGCCAAGCGCGCTGGCGATGATCTGGTCGATGCCGGGCGCGGTGAAGCCGGTGCAGCTGGCGACGACGATATGGGTGATCGCCCCCGGATCGGCGGTCACCGCCGGGCCAAGCGCAGCGATGGCACGGAGCGCGAGCGCCGGGGCGGCATCGGCATAGATCGCCATGCGCGCCGCCGTGCCGGGCAGCACCGGATCGGCATAAAATCCGCCCGGGGCGACCGGGCTGCCGCCGTCCGCCCCGACGGGCAGCACCGAGAATCGCCGTTCGATCCCGGCGCGCGCCGCCATGCGGTCGAACAGCCGGCGCTGACGCGGATCGGCAATCCGCGCCGATGCCCAGCCGATAAATGCCCGGTGAATGTCATGGCCCGGCGTCGCCGTCCCGATCGCGTTCAGATAGGCATGCGGCAAGGGCAGCGTCCCGATTGACCTGTGTTACACTGCCCGACAACGCGCCGGTTGGAAAGCCGGGTCCGCCGCGCTAATCGCCGGGGAATGACGAGCGCCCCTACGCCGATGATGGCCCAGTATCTTCGGCTCAAGGCAGAAGCCGGCGACTGCCTGCTCTTCTACCGCATGGGCGATTTTTTCGAATTGTTCTTCGACGATGCCCGCCGCGCGGCCGCCGCGCTCGACATCGCGCTCACCGCGCGCGGCGAACATGACGGGCAGAAGGTGCCGATGTGCGGCGTCCCCGTCCATGCCGCCGAAACCTATCTCGCGCGGCTGATCAAGGCCGGTTTCAGCGTGGCGATTGCCGAACAGACCGAAAGCCCGGCCGAGGCGCGGGCGCGCGGATCAAAGGCGCTCGTCGAACGCGCGATCGTGCGCTTCGTCACTGCCGGAACGCTGACCGAGGATGCGCTGCTCGATGCCCGGCGCGCGAACTGGCTGGTCGCGCTGGCCGAAGCGGGCGGGCAGACCGGGCTGGCGGCGGCCGACATTTCGACCGGCCGGTTCGAGATTGTCGAGCTGGCGCCCGAGCTGCTCGATGCCGAACTCGCCCATTATGCCGCCGCCGAGCTGATCGCGCCCGAAGGCTGGCCGCGCTCTGACGTGCAGCTGCGCCCGCGCGCCGCGTTCGACAGCGTGGCCGGGGAAAAGCGGCTGTGCGACCTGTTCGGGGTGGCGACGCCCGACGGGCTGGGCGGGTTCGGCCGTGCCGGGCTGGCGGCGGCGGGCGGGCTGATCGCCTATCTCGACCATGTCGGGCGCGGGCGGCTGCCGTTCCTCCAGCGGCCGCAGCAGCGCATGGTCGCGCAGCACATGCTGATCGACGCGGCGACGCGCGACAGCCTGGAAATCGTCCAGGCGCAGGGCGGCGGCCGTGCCGGAAGCCTGCTCGATGCGGTCGACCGCACGGTGACGGGGGCGGGGGCGCGGCTGCTGGCCGCCGATCTCGGCGCGCCGCTGACCGACCGGGCGGCGATCGAGGCGCGGCTCGATCTGATCGGCCTGTTCCATGATCCTGCGCTGCGCCACGATGTTCGTGCCACGCTGCGCGCCCTGCCCGATCTGGGCCGGGCGCTTGGCCGGCTGGTCGCCGGGCGCGGCGGTCCGCGCGAGCTGGCGCAGCTGCGCGACGGGCTGGCCGAGGCGCGGCGGCTGCGCGACCGGCTGGAACGGCTG
The DNA here is from genome assembly GCF_059803575.1 of Sphingomonas sp. URJC2. NCBI lineage: Bacteria > Pseudomonadati > Pseudomonadota > Alphaproteobacteria > Sphingomonadales > Sphingomonadaceae > Sphingomonas > Sphingomonas sp. URJC2. The sequence continues at coordinate 15,668 of NZ_JAPFGX010000014.1, read as the reverse complement.
CCCGCGCCGCCGGCGCTGCTCGTCGCCTTGCTGCCGGCGCTGGGTGGCCATGCCGCCTTTGTCGACCTGCTGACCCGCGCGCTGGTGCCCAGCCCGCCGCTCGACGCCGCGCAGGGCGGCTATATCGCCGAAGGCTATGATGCCGCGCTCGACGCGCTGCGCGGCATGGGCGGGGAAGGGCGGCGCGCCATCGCCGCGCTCGAGGCGCGGTTCCGCGACCAGACCGGCATCGCCGCGCTCAAGATCCGCCACAATGCCGTGCTCGGCTATCATATCGAGGTGCCGGCGCGGCATGCCGACCGGCTGATGGCCGCCGATTCGGGCTTTACCCATCGCCAGACGCTGGCCGGCGTCGTCCGCTTCAACGCGCCGGACCTGCACGATCAGGCGCAGAAGGTTGCCCATGCCGGGGCCCATGCGCTCGCCGCTGAGGCCGCGCATCTGGAAGAGCTGACCGCCGAGGCGCTGGCACGGCGCGAGCCGATTGCGGCGGCGGCCGATGCGCTGGCGCGGCTCGACGTTGCGGCCGCGCTGGCCGAACGCGCGGTCGAGGGCGGCTGGACGCGGCCCGATTTTGTCGACCGCCCGGTGCTGGAGATTGGCGGCGGCCGCCATCCGGTGGTCGAGGCGGCGGTGGCCGCGACCGGGGGCCGGTTTGTCGCCAATGATTGTGCGCTCGGCGACGATTCGCGGCTGTGGCTCGTCACCGGGCCGAACATGGGCGGCAAATCCACCTTTCTGCGCCAGAATGCGCTGATCGTGCTGCTTGCCCAGGCGGGCAGCCATGTGCCGGCCGAAACCGCGCGGCTGGGCATTGTCGACCGGCTGTTCAGCCGGGTCGGCGCGTCCGACAATCTCGCGCGCGGGCGGTCGACCTTCATGGTCGAAATGGTCGAGACTGCCGCGATTCTGGCGCAGGCGACGCCCAGCAGCTTCGTGATCCTGGACGAGGTCGGGCGCGGCACCTCGACCTATGACGGGCTGGCCATCGCCTGGGCGGTGGTCGAGGCGGTTCATGGCCTCAATCGCAGCCGCTGCCTGTTCGCGACCCATTATCACGAGCTGACCCGGCTGGCCGGCAGCCTCGATTCGCTGTCGCTCCACCATGTCCGCGCGCGCGAGTGGAAGGGCGATCTGGTGCTGCTGCACGAGGTCGCGCCCGGCCCGGCCGACCGCTCCTATGGTCTTGCGGTCGCCAAGCTGGCCGGGCTGCCGCCCACGGTGCTGGCCCGCGCGCGCGACGTGCTCACCCGGCTGGAGGCGGGGCGCGCGCGCACCGGCGGGATTGCCGCCGGGCTTGACGATCTGCCGTTGTTCGCCGCCGCGCCGCCCGAGCCCCTGGCCGCCGACCCGCTGGCCGAGGCGCTCGCCGCGCTCGACCCTGACGCCATGACGCCGCGCGACGCGCTGGAGGCGCTTTATGCGCTGAAACGGCTGGCGCGGGACGGCAGGCAGGACGGCTGATCCGCCCGCTTGCGGCCAGAAAGCCGCCCGGTCCGGTTGGGCTTTCCCGGCAAAGCGCCTAAAGCTCTGTCATGGCCGCGCGTCTTGAAACCCTTGCCAATCGCCGGGCGATCATCGACCGGCGTGCTCTGTCCGACGCGCTGGCAGCACTTGAAGGCGATCCGCCCGCGCTGCGGCAGCAGATGGTCGCGCTGCTCAAACAGGCGCTCGAGGCCGGGCGGGCGGAGATCGCCCGCCGCCTGCAGGCGCGCCCGTCCCACGGGCTGGAGGCGGCGGCCGGGCAGGCATTTCTGATCGATCAGCTGCTGCGGCTGGTGTTCGACTTGACGACCAAGCGGCTTTATCCGGTCAGCAACCCGACGGCGGGCGAACGGCTCTGCCTGATGGCGGTCGGCGGCTATGGCCGGGGCGAAATGGCCCCCTATTCGGATGTCGACATCGCCTTTCTCACCCCCTGGAAACAGACCGGGTGGAGCGAACAGGTCATCGAATCGATGCTCTACACGCTCTGGGATCTGGGGCTGGCGGTCGGCCATTCCAGCCGCTCGCTCGACGATATGGTGCGGCTGGCGCGGACCGATCTGACGATCCGCACGGCGCTGCTCGAATCGCGTTATGTGTGGGGCGATCAGGCGCTGGCCGACGAGGCGCAGGCGCGGTTCCGCCGCGAGGTGGTGGCCGGCACCGACCGCGCCTTTGTCGCCGCCAAGCTGGCCGAGCGCGACGAGCGCCACAAACGGATGGGCGACAGCCGCTATGTCGTCGAACCCAATATCAAGGAGGGCAAGGGCGGGCTGCGCGACCTGCACACCCTGTTCTGGATCGGCAAATATGTGAACCGGCTCGACCGGGTCGAGGGGCTGGTCGATGCCGGGCTGCTGACGCCCGCCGAGCTGCGCCAGTTCCAGCGCGCGGAGAATTTCCTTTGGGCGGTGCGTTGCCATCTGCATCTGGCCGCCCGTCGCGGCGAGGAACGGCTGACCTTCGACCTGCAGCGCGAGATTGCCGAGCGCATGCATTATGCGCAGCGTCCTGGCCGCGCCCCGGTCGAACGCTTCATGCAGCATTATTTCCTGCACGCGAAGATGGTCGGCGACCTGACCGGGGTGTTCCTTGCCCATCTGGACGAGCAATTCGCCCGTGCCGGCCGCCGGTTCACCCTGGCGGCGATCCCGCGCCGGCCGCGCAAGCTCAACGGCTTCCGGCTCGAACGCGGGCGGCTGGCGCTGCCCGATGACGGCTTCTTTGCCGAGGATCCGGTGCGGCTGATCGAGTTGTTCGCGCTCGCCGACCGGCACGGGCTGGAAATCCATCCTCAGGCGATGCGGGCCGCGCGGCGCGATGCGCGGCTGATCGACGGGCGCGTGCGCGCCGATCTGCGCGCCAATGCGCTGTTCCTCGACGTGCTGACCAGCCCGCGCGATCCCGAAACCGTGCTGCGCTGGATGAACGAGGCCGAAGTGTTCGGCCGCTTCGTGCCCGATTTCGGCCGCGTCGTCGCGCAGATGCAGTTCGACATGTATCATCACTATACGGTCGACGAGCATTCGATCCGCGCGATCGGCCTGCTGGCGCGGATCGAGGCCGGGCAGCTGAAGGCCGATCATCCGATCGCCAGCCAGATCATCCACCAGATCGTGTCGCGCCGCGTGCTCTATGTCGCGGTGCTGCTGCACGACATTGCCAAGGGCCGGGGCGGCGATCACAGCGTGCTGGGGGCCGATGTCGCGATGCGGCTGTGCCCGCGCCTCGGCCTCAGCCCGGCGGAAACCGAAATGGTCGCCTGGCTGGTGCGGCATCACCTGCTGATGTCGGCGACGGCGTTCAAGCGCGACCTGGCCGATTTCAAGACCATCCTCGATTTCGCCGAAACCGTGCAAAGCCCGGAGCGGCTGCGGCTGCTGATGCTGCTGACCATCGTCGATATCCGCGCGGTCGGCCCCGGGGTGTGGAATGGCTGGAAGCGCCAGCTGCTCGCCGATCTGTTCGAAGCGGCGGAGGAGGTGCTGCGCCTCGGCCACAAACAGACCGGGCGGCGCGAGCGCATCGCCGCCAAGCAGGAAGAGCTGAAGGAGCGGCTGGGCTGGAGCGCGCAGGCCTTTGCCGCCTTTGCCGACCGGCTGCCCGAGCCTTACTGGATCGCCGAGCCGGCCGATATTCTGGAACGCAATGCCCGCCATGTCGCGGATGCCGGCGACAGCACCCTGTCGATTGCCGCCCAGGTCTATCCCGAACGCGGGGCGACGCTCGTTACCGTCTATGCCGCCGACCATCCCGGGCTGTTCTACCGGATCGCGGGGGCCATCCATCTGGCGGGCGCCAGCATCATCGATGCGCGCATTCACACGACGCGCGACGGCATGGCGCTCGACAATTTCCTTGTTCAGGATCCGTTCGGGCGACCGTTTGACGAGGATGACCGGCTGGCGCGGCTGCGTGCGGCGATCGAGGATGCGCTCGCCAACCGCAACCGGCTGGCCGACCGGCTGGCGGCCAAGCCGCTGCCGCGCCCGCGCGCCGACGCGTTCCGCATCGAACCGGTGGTGCTGATCGACAACAAGGCGTCGAACCGCTTCACGGTGATCGAGGTCAATGCCCGCGACCGCCCGGCGCTGCTCAACGCACTTGCCTATGCGCTGTTCCAGTCCAAGGTGACGATCCATTCGGCGCACATCGCCACCTATGGCGAGCGCGCGGTCGACACTTTCTATCTGACCGACCTGATCGGCGACAAGATCACCACCCCCGCGCGCCTCAAGACGCTCGAAAAGCGGCTGCTCGACGCGGCTGAGGGTGTGGTCGACAAGGTCGCGGCCTGACCGAATCACAAAAAAGGGGGAGCGGCACATATGTGCCGCTCCCCCTCATTCACGCCCGTTGCGTGCAGCCGGATCAGAAGCGGCTGCGCAGCGTCAGACCATAGGTGCGCGGTTCGCCGAGGAACGCCGAGAAGATCTGCGTGCCGCCGGGAAACTGGGCCGCCGGGAAGGCGGTCAGGTTGGTGCCGCCCGCCTGGAAGGGCGAGTTGAACGCCACCTGGGTGAAGCGGGTGTTGAACAGGTTCTGCGCCCACAGTTCGAGCGACCAGCGCTCGTCCTTGCCGCGCAGGCCGATACGGGCATTCACCACCGTGAAGCCGTCCTGTTCCTTTTGCGGGAACAGGTCGGAGCCGGTGTTGAAGTCGTTCTGCGTGCGCGCGTCGAAATAGACGAGACCCGACATGCCGTTGCTGCCGATCGGCGGCGTCCAGCTGAACGAGGCCGTCGCCACCGACTGCGGTGCCAGCGACAGCTGCTGGCCCGGCAGCAGGCGGAGCGCCGGATCGAGCGGTGCGCCATCGTCGGTGCCGACCAGGTTCGATTCGAACTTGGTGTCAGCATAGGTGTAGCCAAGGCTGATCGACAGATAGCGGGTCGGCCGCAGCGAGGCTTCGAGTTCGACACCCTGGCTGAGCACGCCCGGGACGATGTTGTTGGCCCCGCACTGGCCGGTGGTTGCGCTCGTGTCGCGGTCCCCGCCGCCCAGATCGCTGCCGCAGCCATTGATGTTCTGGACGATGAAGAACGCGCCGTTGAAGGTGTTGAGCTGGAAGTTCTGGAATTCCTGCCGGAAGATCGCCGCGTTGAGCGAGAAGGTCCGCGTGGAATATTTCAGGCCCAGTTCGAACGCGTCGTTGATTTCCTGGTCGAACTGGAGGTTGCGAACCAGCGCCTGCGCACCGCCCAGGCTGGCAAAGGTCGCGACCGGCGCCTTCAGCCCCGAACGGTCGAGGTTGAAGCCACCCGCCTTATAGCCGCGCGAATAGCTGCCATAGACCAGCAGATCGTCGGTCGGCTTCCACGACAGCACGCCGGTGCCGGTGAACTCGCTTTCGTTACGACGATCATTGATCGTCACCCCGTTGAGCTCGGCGGTCGAGTTGCCCTGGCAGCTGAGGCCGAGGATCCCACTTGCCACACTGGCGAGCGGCGTCGCCAGCAGCCCGCTGAGCAGCGCTTGGTTCTGCGTGCAGACGGTGTTGTCGTTGCCGAAGCTGGCGTTCAGCCGCTTGCGCTCATTGGTGTAGCGCAGGCCGATCGTCAGATCGAGGTTGCTGGTGATGTGGAAGATATTGTGGGTGAACAGCGCCCAGTTGCGGCTGTTCTGGAAATAACGGTCGCGGATGGTGCCGCGGTCGTTGAGCGTGTCGAGGCGGTCGAGCCCGGCCACCGCCAGCGCGCCGCCGGCCCCGAGCGGGGTCAGCCCGGCATTGAGCGCCGCCCGCCCGGTCGGCGACAGACAGCCGGTGTTGCCCGGCGAGAAGAAGGGCGACAGTGCTGCGTTGACGAAGCGGCAGCTGGCGAAGCGGCCATATTGCGAGCCGAACCGCAGATTGTCGGTCAGCGTCAGATCTTCATCCGAGAAGAAGCCGCCGACGAGCCAGTCGAGCTTGTCGTCGAACGCCGAGCCGTTGAGGCGCAGTTCCTGGGTGAAGGTCCTGAACTCGCGCTGCTGGGCGCTGTCGCCCGGCGCGCGGTAGAGAATGTCGACAAAGCCGTAATCGACATCGCCCGCCTGATTGGTGCGGTAGCTGCGATAGGCGGTGATCGAGGTCAGCGTTGCGCCGCCCAGATTCCAGTTCACTTCGCCCGACAGGCCCCAGTCCTTGGTGATGCCGGCATAGGAGCGGAACGGCGTGATGGCGATTTCGCGCGAATAGGGGTTGCTGAACTGTGCCGTCGGCTGGCCGAGTGCGGTCAGCACCGGGATGATCGAGTTGGCGTTGCTGAGCAGCCCGCCGACCTGCGGCACGGTCGCCTGGTCGAGATAGACGGCGGCGCAGCATTCCTCGTTGCGGTCGGTATAGTCGCCGATCAGGCGGACGGTCAGATCCTCGCTCGGCTCGAACAGCAGCTGGCCGCGCAGGAACAGGCGGTCGCGGTTGTTGAGGTCGCGCCCGCTGACCGTGTCGCGCAGAAAGCCGTCGCGCCGTGAATAGACGGCGTCGACGCGGGCGGCGAGCGTGTCGGTCAGCCCGCCGGTGATCGCGCCGGCCATGCGCAGATAATCATAATTGCCGTATTCGGCCTCGACATAGCCGCCCAGATCGAAGCTCGGCTTTTTCGAGATGACATGGATGAGACCGGCCGAGGCGTTGCGGCCGAACAGCGTGCCCTGCGGGCCGCGCAGCACTTCGATCCGCTCGATCTCGCCGAGTTCGTTGAGCCCGATGCCCGAGCGCGAGCGATAGACGCCGTCGATGAACACCGCGACCGAGCTTTCGAGGCCGGGATTGTCGCCGACCGTGCCGATGCCGCGGATACGCGCCGAGCCGTTGGCTTCGGTGCCGGTCGACGACACGAGCAGCGACGGCGCGATCTGGTTGAGCTGGCGGATGTCGAACGCGCCCGAGTTGCGCAGCGATTCACCGGTCACGGCCGACACGGCGATCGGAATGTCCGACAGCGCCTCGGCACGGCGGGTGGCGGTGACGACGATGTCGCCGGCATTCAGACCGCGATCATCCTGCGCGGCCGCGGCCTGGTCCGCGGCCTGGCCCGAGGTCTGGGCGTCCTGGGCAAAGGCCGGGGCGGCCGTGAGCAGGCAGGCAGCAGAGATCAGCCAAGATGCTTTTTTCATCAACCCCTCCATAGGATTTCTTGTTGTTTGGCACGAAAGCTAGAGGCGCTTGTCGCCCATATCCAGCGTCGTCAGCGTCTATGCGCACGAAATTTCGCCCCGGCGCGGCGTTTTTGTCACACTGAGGGATCGTGATCACGTCTGACGCTACGGCAACGGTCGGGCGGTCGGGGCGCGGGACCGTGTCCCGCACCCCGGTCAGCGTCAACGGCTGCGGATAAAGGCGCGGATGTCGCGGGACAGCTTGGCCCGGTCCTCGTCGCGCACATACATCATGTGGCCGGATTCATAATATTCGAACTTGATCCGGTCGGCCGGGAAGCCGGTGCGGCTGAGCGCATATTCGGCCCCGAAGAACGGCGTGGCGAAATCATAATAGCCCTGACCGACAAAGATGCGCAGCCCGCTATTCTCGCGCAGCGACCGGCCCAGATAGGGCGCGACCGACTTGTAATAGACATCCTCGCCCCGGCCGAGATCCCAGTCCCAGGGCTGGACCGAGCCGATGGTCACATATTGGCGGTCGGTCTTGAACCCCAGATCGTCGCGGACATAGCTGTTGATCGCGGCCGCATAGCCGGCATCGATGCCGTAAAAGCTCGGATCGTTGTCAAAGCCTTCGCCGGCATTGTCGCGGTCGCGCCCGGTATAGCGGCTGTCGAGCCGCCCGACGACCAGCCCCCGGTCGCGCAGCAGTTCCTTCCAGAACCGGCCCGGTGCCGGGCGCAGGTCGGTGCGCTCCAGAAACTCTTCCGACAGGCCGGTGAAGCGGGCGAGCTGGCGGCGCACCGCCGCACGCTCCTCACCCTGCAGCGCCACGCCCTTGAGCAGCGCGGTGGCATATGGGCCGGTGGCAAAGGCGCGCGCCTCGGCGACGAAGGCGGCGAGGCTGGCCGGGCGGTCGGCGACCTTGTTGTGATACCAGGCGACCGCCGCCATCGACGGCACCGCGATCACATAGGGCATGTCATTGCCCTCCACCTCGGCCTGAGCGCCGAAATCGAGGATCGCCGAAATCAGGATGATCCCGTTGAGGCCGACATCATTATACTGGCCCTCCAGCTCGTTCGCGACCGCGGCCGAGCGGGTGGTGCCATAGCTTTCGCCGCCAAGGAATTTGGGGCTGTTCCAGCGGCCATTGTCGTTGAGCCACAGGCGGATGAACTGGGCGACCGCCTTGGCGTCCTTGGTCACGCCCCAATAATCCTTGGGGTCGGTCTTGCCGAGCGCATGGCTGAATCCGGTGCCGACCGGGTCGATGAACACGATGTCGGTGACGTCGAGCAGCGCATCGGGATTGTCGACGATCGGATAGGGCGGCGCGCCATCGTCGCGGCCATCGGACGGGATGGCGACGCGCTTGGGGCCGAACGCGCCCATGTGCAGCCAGACCGATCCCGAGCCGGGGCCGCCGTTGAACAGGAAGGTGACCGGCCGGCTGGGGTCGCGCGGTTCCTTGACATAGCTGTAGTAATTGATCGCCGCCTTGGGCGTGCCGTCACTGTCCTTCAGGAACATTTCGCCGGCGGTCGCGGCATAGCTGATCCGCTGGCCGCCAAAGGTGCCGGTGCGGCGCACGGTGACGATCTGGGGCGCGCGTTCGGCGGACTTTTCCGCGCGGCTGTCATCCTTGGGCTTCTCCTGCGCGGCAAGCGGGGCGCCGAGCGGCGCGGCCAGCAGGCTTGCGGCGAGCAAGGCGGCGATCTTGTTCTGCAACATTCTCTCTCCCTTTGTCACCGCGGTCCCGGGCCGGCGGCGCGGTGCTTATCTGTCACCGCGCGGGCGCGGGCAAAACCCATTTTCGACGAATCGCACCGCCCCCCGTGCGGTTTGGCGCGCGCCGCGAAAGCCGCTATGGGCCGGGCATGACCCCCTTGCATCTTGGCCAGACCTCCGCCCTGCCCGCCCGGCCTGAGGACGCGGTGCTCGATTATGTGCCCAATCCGCGCCCGGGCCGCCCCTATCTGGTGCGGTTCACCGCGCCGGAGTTCACCTCGCTGTGCCCGGTGACCGGCCAGCCCGATTTCGCGCATATCGTGATCGATTATGCGCCGGCGGCGACGATCGTCGAATCCAAGTCGCTGAAGCTGTTTTTGGGCGCGTTCCGCAACCATGCGGGCTTTCACGAGGATTGCACGGTCGGCATCGCCGAACGGCTGGTTGCCGAAATGCAGCCGCTGTGGCTGCGCATCGGCGGTTACTGGTATCCGCGCGGCGGCATTCCCATCGACGTGTTCTGGCAGTCCGGCCCGCCGCCCGAGGGGCTGTGGCTGCCCGATCAGGGCGTGCCCGGCTATCGCGGCCGGGGGTGATGACCCGTTAATGACAATGGTGTAAGCTGCCCAACATGACGACCGCCGCGCCGCACGAGCACCCGATTCGCATCCTGCCCGACGACATTGATTTCATGGGCCATGTGAACAACAGCCGCTATCTCAACTGGGTGCAGGATGCGGTCGTCAGCCATTGGCGGCGCTTCGCCCCGGCGGACGAGGTGGCGGCAAAGCTGTGGGTCGCGCTCAAGCACGAGATCACCTACCGCAAGCCGGCCTTTATCGACGATCAGGTGATCGCGACGGTGGTGCTGGAAAAGGTCGAGGGCGCGCGCGCCTTCTACGAAACGCTGATCAAGCGCGGCGAAGAGGTGCTGGCCGAAGTGCGGTCGAGCTGGTGCTGTATCGACGTCAACACCCGCCGCCCGGTGCGGCTGGCCGCCGATCTGATCGCCCGCTTCATGCAGCGGATGGAAGAGGTCGGCGACCGCGCCTGATCGCGGCTACTGGGCATTCCGGTCCAGCCGGATCGCCCGGCCATGGCGCGTCAGGACGAGCGCGCCGCCATCGAATGGCAGTTTTTCGCCCCGGAAATCGGCGACGCCCATGTCATTGGGTTCGAACCGGAACTGGATGCGCCGCGCCGGCCCGGCCAGCCGGTGCGCGGCGAGCGGTACCGGAAAGGCCGGCAGGTCGGGCACGATCGAAAGCGGTGTCCGCCCGGGCGCGAGTGGCACGCGGCCATCTTCTTCCGCCTCCACGAACACCGGCCGGGGGGCATCGGCATAGGTGATGGCCAGCGTCAGCGGCGCGCCCTGCAGCAGATCGGGATCGCTGAGCGAAACATGCAGCGCGCCGTCCGCGCTCGGTGTGTCGCTGATGACTGCAAAGCGCGGCGGGCGCACCGCCGGCTCGGTGGTCAGCACCACGCCACCCGCCTCGGCCCGCCAGCTGCCGCGCGCCGCCTCGTCCAGCCCGCCATAGCTGAGCGCGAAGCGGAACCGGCCATCGGCCCCCAGCTCCAGCTGTGCGGCGATTTCCGGCTGATGCGCGACATAGACGCCCGGCGCCGCTGCCTCCGTCGGCGCCGCTGCCCCCGCCGGGGCGGCAATCGTCACCGCCAGCGCCACCCCGATCTGCCATGCGCTCGTCTTCGGTCGCCGTCCTCCATGTCGTTCACCACCGCCCGCCGCGATCATTTCAGCAGCGTGCCCAGCATGCCGCGCAGCAGTTGCCCGGCCAGCCCGCCTTCGCTGCGCCGCCGCCGGCCGCCGCCGCCGAACATCGCGCGGCCGATTTCGTTGGCGACCTGCCGGCCGAGCGACGAGGATGCCGCGCGGGCGGCCGAACGCAGCGCAATGTCGAGCGTGGTCTGGCCCGACCGCCCCTGATCTGCCGGCGCATCCTCCGGCGCGTCGCTCGCGGCGCTGGCCTGAGCCGCGCGGGCGGCAGCAGCTTCGGCGCGCGCGGCAAGCAATTCCTCGGCCGATTCGCGGTCGATGCGGGTGTCGTAACGCCCGCCAAGCGCATCGGCGGCGCGCACCGCCGCGCGTTCCTCGGGCGTCAGCGGGCCGACACGCGACGCGGGCGGCTTGATCAATGTGCGCGCGACCGGGCTGGGCGCGCCATCGGGTTGCAGCAGCGACACCAGCGCCTCGCCCACTTTCAGCTCGGTGATCGCGGTCGCGACATCGACGCCGGGATTGGCGCGGAAGGTCTCGGCGGCGGCGCGGATCGCCTTCTGGTCGCGCGGGGTGAAGGCGCGCAACGCGTGCTGGACGCGGTTGCCAAGCTGGCCGGCGACGCTGTCGGGGATGTCGACCGGATTCTGGGTGATGAAATAGACGCCGACGCCCTTGGAGCGGATCAGCCGCACCACCTGCTCGATCTTCTCGACCAGCGCCGGGGGCGCTTCGTTGAACAGCAGATGCGCCTCGTCGAAAAAGAACACCAGCTTCGGCCGGTCGGGATCGCCGACTTCGGGCAGCCGCTCGAACAGTTCCGACAGCAGCCACAGCAGGAAGGTCGAATAGAGGCGCGGGCTGGCCATCAGCCGGTCGGCGGCGAGCAGATTGACCACGCCGCGCCCGGCCTCGTCGGTGTTCAGGAAATCGTTGAGGTCGAGCGCCGGCTCGCCGAAGAAATGGTCGCCGCCCTGGGCGCGCAGCTGGAGCAGGGCGCGCTGGATCGCGCCGACGCTCTGCTTCGACACATTGCCGAAACTGGTCGTCAGCTCGGCCGCCCGCTCGGCGCAATGGGCGAGCATCGCCTGCAGATCATCAAGGTCGAGCAGCAGCAGCCCGTCATGATCGGCGACGTGAAAGGCGATGGTCAGCACGCCTTCCTGCGTGTCGTTGAGGTTCATCAGCCGCGCGAGCAGCACCGGTCCCATGTCCGACACGGTGGCGCGCACCGGATGGCCCTGTTCGCCGAACAGATCCCAGAATTGCACCGGCATGTCGCCATAGGCCCAGTCGGTCATGCCGATCTCGGCGGCGCGCGCGGCGAAGATCGCATGGGTCTTGGCAAGCGGCGATCCGGGCATGGCCAGCCCGGCCAGATCGCCTTTCACATCGGCGACGAAGCACGGCACCCCGGCCCGGCTGAAGCCTTCGACCAGCCCTTGCAGGGTCACGGTCTTGCCGGTTCCGGTCGCGCCGGCGATCAGCCCGTGGCGGTTGGCGCGGCGGAAGTTGAGCAGCTGGGGGCTGTCGGCCAGCCCCGTCGCGCCGATGCCGGCGCCGATGAAGATCCCGTCCTCGGCCATCATCCCCTGCTCCCCCTTGTCCCCGGCCATTGCCGCGGCCTTCGCTTGGTAGCGCCGCGGCGGTCATGGGGGCAAAGAAAAACCCTCCCCCGCGCCGGGCGGGAGAGGGCTTTCGGCACTGGTTGCGACGTTACTTCTTGATCCGCACGCCGATATAGCGCGGCGGATTGGCCCCGCGCTGGACGAGCAGCAGCACGCTGCCGCGCTCGGCGGCCTTGGCCTCCGCCACGGCGGTGCGGACATCGTCAAGGCTGGCGGCCGGGCGGCGGTTGATCGCGATGATGATGTCACCGCGCTGCAGCCCCTTGGTCGCCGCGTCGCTCGACGGATCGATGCCGCCGATCACCAGCCCGCGCGTATTGGCGGGCGCGCCGACCTGCCGCGCAATGGCCGGGGTCAGCGGCTGCACCGCCAGGCCGATGGCCGCCTGCGCCGCTGCCTGCGTATCCTCGTCATTCTCTTCATTGCCGAACTGGCCGTCTTCGCCGCCGAAACGCTGCGCCAGCTGCTCTTCGGGCGGGCGTTCGCCGACCGTGACCGTCACCGTCATCCGGCGGCCGTCGCGCAGCAGCTCGATCGGCACCTTGGCACCGATGGCGCTGTTCGACACCAGATAGGACAGCGTCTGGTCCGGGGTCACCGGCTCGCCGCCCACCGAGACGACGACATCGCCCTGGCGGATGCCGGCGCGTTCCGCCGCCTGCCCCGGCTCGACCCCGGCGATCAGCTCGCCGCGGTTCTTCTCCAGCCCGAGCGACTCGGCAATCGTTTCGTCGATCGGCTGGATCTGGACGCCCAGATAGCCGCGCTTGACGCGCCCGCCCTTCATCAGCTGGTCGATCACCGGCTTGGCCTGTTCGGCCGGGATGGCGAAACCGATGCCGACATTGCCGCCGGAGGGCGAGAAGATCGCGGTGTTGATGCCGACCACATTGCCGTTCAGGTCGAACATCGGCCCGCCCGAATTGCCCTGATTGATCGAGGCATCGGTCTGGATATAGCGGTCATACGCCCCGCCCTGACCGGTGTTGCGGTGCAGCGCCGACACGATCCCGGCGGTCACCGTGCCGCCCAGCCCGAACGGGTTGCCGATCGCCATCACCCAGTCGCCGACGCGGGTGCGCGTCGAATCGCCGAATTTGACGAACGGCATGTTGGTCGCATCGATCTTGAGCACCGCCAGGTCCGAGGCGAGATCGCGGCCGATCAGCCGCGCCTTGAACTCGCGCCGGTCGGGCAGGGTGACGGTGATCGATTCGACCACCGCGCCCTCGCGCCCGGGGGCGACGACATGGTTGTTGGTGACGATATAGCCATCGGCCGAAATGATGAAGCCCGAGCCGAGCGACTGGGCCTGGCGGGTGACCGGCCGCCCCGCCTCGCCGCCGCCGAACAGATCGGCAAAGGGGGTGCCGGCAAAGGGATTGGCGGCGCGGACCTGAACGCGCTGGGTGGTCGAGATGTTGACGACCGCCGGCTGCAGCCGCGCGGCCAGATCGGCAAAGCTCTGCGGCGCGCCGCTCGGCGCGGTGGCCGCTGGCTGGGCCTGCTGGGCACCGAGCGGCTGATGCAGCGTCAGCGAAGTGGCGACACCGCCAAGCAGCAGCGCGGAAGTGATGGCATAGGCGTAGCGCACGTGATCTTATCCTCTCGTGTCACAGCGGTGCGGACCGGATCCGCAGCCTTTTCCCCGTGAAGCAGGGCGGCTGAACGGATTTTGAATGACGTTTGTCATCGACGACATCATCACCGACCGCGTCCGTTGAACTCCCGCAAATAGGCGTTGCCCGGCGACAGGATGATGTTCGTCCCCGCTTCCGGCGTCTGGCCATTGGCCCCGAAGGTCAGCCGATAGCTCTGCATCGCCCGGTAGAATTCGTAGAAATCGGCGTCCTTGCCGAAACTGCCGGCATAGGTGCGCGCGGCTTCGGCATCGGCCTCGGCGCGGATGATCTGCGCCTGCTTGCGGCCCTGGGCATCGATAGTCAGCGCTTCCTGCTCGCGCGCCGAGCGCATCCGCTCGAACGCCGAATCGAGCGGCGTGCCTTCGGGCAGGTCGGCGCGCTTGATCCGCACATCGACGATTTCGGCCCCATATTGGCGCGCGACCCGGTTCAGCCCGGCCTGGATATTGTCCATGATCTGGCCGCGTTCCGGACTGAGCAGGCGGGAAAACGGCACCTTGCCCAGTTCGTTGCGCAGCGCCGATCCCAGAATCGGGCGCAGCTGGTCGGCAACGCGCTTTTCGTTGCCGGCGGTGATGTAGGTGCGCAGCGGATCGATGATGCGGAACCGCGCATAGGCATCGACATTCAGCCGCAGCTGGTCCGTCGACAGCACCTGCTGCCGGTCCATTTCGATGTCCATCACCCGCTTGTCGACCCACACGATCTGGTCGACGAACGGCAGCCGCGCGATCAGCCCGGCCCCGGATTTGCCGAAATTTTCGCCGGGCTGGTAGCGGTTGACGATGCTGATCGGCTCACCGAAGCGCACGATCACCGCCTGCCGCGTTTCGGGAACGACGGCCAGCGTCGCCGCCAGGATCACGAGCAGGGCGATCGCCGCGACCGCCAGCACCGCCGGATTGCGCCAGTTCAGGGCCGGGTTCACTGGGCCGGCTCCTCGATCGGGCGGGCGCGCCGCGCCGCTTCGGACAGCGGCAGATAGGGCACCACGCCGGGGGCCTCGACGATCGTCTTGTCGACCTTGGACAGAACCTGCTCCATCGTCTCGTAATACATGCGGCGGCGGGTGACGTCGGGCGCCAGCCGGTATTCCTCATAGACCTTGTCGAACGCCGCGGCTTCGCCCTGGGCACGGGCCGTGACCTGCTGCGCATAGGCGCGGGCGTCGTTCAGGTAGCGGATCGCCTGCTGCTGCGAGGCGGACACGCGCTTGAAGCTTTCATTGACCGCCTGGGGCGGATCGGCCTGGCGGATGGCGACGCCCTGGATGCGCACCCCGGCCCGATAGTCGTTCAGGATTTCCTGCATCCGCTGCGCGACCTGGGTTTCGATGGCCGTGCGGCCCGACCCGATGGCATCGTTCAGATTGACCGTGCCGATCACCGCGCGCATCGCGCTTTCGCCGACTTCGCGGATCGTTTCCTCAGGCTCTGCCAGCTGGAACAGGAACAGCGACGGATCGCTGATGTTCCAGCGCACCGAATAAGCGAGATCGACGATGTTCTGGTCGCCGGTCAGCATCAGATTTTCCGATTCGGCGGCGGGCGAGCCGATATCGACCGTGCGGATCGCCTCGATATCCTGTTTGACGACCCGGTCGATCGGGGCCGGAAAGCTGAAATTCACGCCCGGCCCCATGGTGCCGGCATAGCTGCCGAGGCGCAGGATCACGCCGCGTTCCTGCGGGCCGATGCGATGGATGCTGGTGAACAGGATCCACGCGCCCGCCAGCGCCAGCAGCGCATAGAGCCAGATCGGCCGTCCGCCGAAATCCGGCATGCCGCCGCGCCCGAAGCCGTCGCGCCCCCGGCGCAGCAGCTCGTCCAGCGCGGTCGGCCCGCCGGGGCGCGGCCCGCG